>SKJI01000028.1 GCA_007115995.1 candidate division SR1 bacterium | reverse complement strand
ACTTTGTTCATTGTAGTTGTGTTATACATAGCTAAATAGTCAGCATATAAAAGTGCGAGCACTTCTTATTCTACTGACAATTTAACTTGAGTTCAACATTGACAGTTTAACTGGGTTTCTATAAATATATTTTTTTATCTTGTATTTTAGGATAAAAACTACATACATATACTGTGTATACTGTTTTTATATTTTTTTTATATAGTATGAAATTATATCAACAAACCAAACAATCAGTTGCTAAAAGTTTCATTATTCTTGGAATAATGATTTTACTCTGATTGTCATCGCTTATGAGTGTGTCTGGACTAGAAGAATGATGAGATTTTATTATCATTGATTTTCCTATCCTAGGACTCGCATGATCGCTATCATGACACCAAATTCTGGTAAGCCCATCCAATGATCTTTCTGCATTTGATAGATTTGTTGTCAAACAATTTAGTGATACTCAATGAGCGAATAGTGATCTGTTCTTTTGAGATTTTAGTGAAGATGATTTCTTTCATTGAGAAGATGTACTTGTCGATATTACACTACCATGAACAACAAGTATTCATGGTATAGTTTTATGAGACTGACCAACTGCAAATAAGATATATTTCGATAATATTACAGATCAAAGTGCGCTACTCTCTGAAATCGTATCGCTATCATTTGGTACAAATATGACGAGATATAATGAAATATTTCTTGATAAAGAATTCTTATCAGTACTGATAACATTTTCATGATGATTTCACTTAGAACTGATTGACCTTGTGTGAGTAGATCAGCTTCCAGAACCATTTGATAGTATGATTCTTGCAGATGCTTGAGATGGGACATTTGGTGACCCAATTACGAATGAAGCAACGATTGCAGGAATGCTCTGATTACTTACAGATAATATTAGATATACTTCTTCTCCATATCCTAGTACATGAACAGTAATAGCATGAGAAATCTTTGTAGAATGAATATGTCATATCGCTGATTTATCAGTAGATATGTATGAAACATGATTTGTAGTAAAAAATCTTACTGATACGCTCATAGGATGATCTTGAGATGTGTTCAAGCCTGAATTTGTGAATTCATCTTCATTTATGGACTCTGATTTTGGTGCAAGTCTCACTATCTGAGTTAACAATAATCTGTGATCAGAAGATCCAATTATTGAAACAGAAGTTTTTGGTATGACGGTTGGAACATGAGCAACAGCAAACCAAATTATCTTTTATTTTGAAACTGATTTATGAGAAGTAATTAGCAGTATTTCATCACTAAGATTCTGAAAGAATATTACTCAATACTATGAAATCTTTACCGATAAAGAGTTCCTTTCTGTGATTGTTGATATGTGAGCAAATGTTCTCATTCTTTATGATCTGATCTGAATGGACCAAGAGGCTACTGAATGAGCAACTGTAGAGAGTATTTTACTCAGTCAATGAATTAATCTTTGAGATGGAGAATTTTGACCACCTGAAACAGATCTTGCAAATATAAGCATGTTTGCATCACTTTTGGAAGATAATATGTTGTTTGCATGAGATGCAGACTTCAATACTGATACAGCTGATTGATATATTCTACTCTGAGAGTTTTTTAATGAATGATATTGTCATATATGATCTACATATCTTCCAGAAGATGGTATTGTAGTTAAAAACTTAACAGACACACAAATAGATTGATATAATAAAGATTCTTTTATCAATCCATCATCGTTTCTTACAGCTGATTTTTGAGCATGAGAACCTCTAGTCATTGACCTATGAGATGAGACAGATATAAGTATCTACTGATTAACATTAGGAACGTGACCAAATGCAAATACTCTTCTTATCAATTGAGTATCAGATACAGAATGACTTGTTGAAAGTATTGCAAGTATTGAGTTTGGTAAAAATATGACTGATTATAATGAGATCTTTATTGACAAAGAATTTCTCTCATTACAAGTTCATCACACTAGCTGAAAAGTAGTTGAATATGTTGATCTAATAGCATTAGATAGACTTCTACCATGAGATATTACGTTAGAAACGTATCTTGCTTTTGAAGAAATTTCAGTGGGTGATTGAACATATGGTAGTATGCTAGATAATAACGAATCTACTCTATGATTAATAACAGCACTTGTATGATTAATGGAAGATAATCTAGTATTTTTACCTGATTTATCTGCAGCTTGAGACGATGAAGTGTTGCTTGGTAATGTATTTGAGTTTGCTGTTACGACACCAGATGCATTTAGTTTTAATCCCGTTACAAGTGCAGCTCTCTCTACACTAGTATCATCAAACGTAATAACAATAACAGGAATCAACACCTCAGTATTTGCTGCTGTGAGTGAATGATCTGAAATCCGTGCAAATGATTGAGAATGGAGTATATTTCCAATAATAGTAGAATGATGAGATACCTTACAAGTAAGAACTACATCAGCATCTAACAATGCAACTACTACTGAAACTCTTGTTGAAGTAGGATGATTTGATACAATATTCTCAGTAACTACTCTACCACGTTCTGGTGGTTGAGGATGAGGATGATGAATTATTCCAGTACAAACAACAACACAAGATAGTGACAACGATGAAAGTACTGATCATCAAGATGATACATGAGACGATAATGAAGAATGAGATACAGAAAGTAATGATACTCAAGAGACAGATGAAATGTTGGTACCAGTTCTTGAATCAACTGATTCAGATGCACTCAAAGCACTTCTTGCAACACTACAGGAATACGAAAATGATGCAACATTTATACAAACATCTTGATTTGATAATGAAACATATCTTGCTCATCAATTTGCATTAGCATTAGCAATTACCACAATACCAAATATTCATAATGCAGATGTAGATGGCTCTCTGATTAGAGCACATATGGCAAAAATGTTTGTAGAATTTGCAACAAAAGTCTTGGAAAAAGAAGCTGATGAAACTAAAGTATGTCTCTACAATGATCTTGATGATCAAGATGAAGAAATGAGCTACTATATCGTACGTGCATGTCAAATGTGAATTATGGGAGTTGCCTGAGATGGAATTACACCTCTAGAAAGCTTTAATCCAAATTGAACAGTAACAAGAGCGCAAACAGCTACAGTTCTTTCTAGAATACTCTGGTGAAATATGTATGATGATAATGATCCATGGTATCAAGGACATATTGATGCACTTGCTGAACAATGATATATTACCAATACTGATCCAGAGCTACAAGAACAAAGATGATTCTTTATGATTATGCTGCAAAGAGTTGCTCAGCAAATTCTTGCTACCGATGAAGATAAGGATGAAGATGAAATAATAGATAGCTCAGAACAAGATGATGAGACAGAAGAAGGAGATGAAAATACATCTAACGATGATGAAACGCAAGAATAACCAGATTTCTAACTCTCTGTATGCTATAAAAAACCCTCAATCATGTACGAATGAGGGTTTTTTTCTTGAAAGAATCTATCACATATCTAACTCTACGACTTTCTGTTTGGAAGTATGTCATGCAATGATTGTAATCTGTGATAAACGACAATGAAAATACTCTGCAAGTAACGCTTTCAATTCTCTATTTGCTTGATTATCATGAGGAGGTTTAGTAAGCTCTGCACTATAGACTTCCTGTGTCGTATCAAATAACGTTCATCACGGTATGAACGATATCTTTGGTGTTTTTTTATACAATTTTACATGCACGAGAATACGTTTTTTCATACCAAACATTGAAATGATACCTATAAAAATATTATCTAGCTGAGTAAACTAACGCTCTATTCTAAAATTCCATTATTCAGACTTTGCAGTATAGCTTGCGTGAGTTTAAGAGTTGTTTGTTATACATCTCTATAAGCATTTTGTAGATCGTCTAATAATGCACTTGTATAAAAAATCGTTCATTACATAGTCGCCTATTACTTGATTATTTCTTTATCTTTAGTATTCATTTTCGCATTATGTTTCTTTCTCATTTTCTCTTTGAAAGCAGATCGTCTTTCGTTTAAATAGGCTTCTTTCTCTGATCATAAAAGTGGCCAGCTCATAGAGTTATCACTTGTATTGTCTAGTTCTAAATCAGAAAATTCCTCTATTTTCATGATTTCTTCATACTTTTTTTTATATCACGGACGATTTTTAGTATTATGAGAATTATTCCACAATCAATCAAGTTTTTCTAATCGCTTTACTTGCTCTACTTTTGAAAATGTTTTGTTTGCACTATTCGCATATCATAAAAATGTAGAAACTTTCCTGTCATAAGATCGAATGAATGAATCAGTATCTGTTTTAAAATACTTTTTACCATTAACTGTCAGATATAAAAATGTTTTTTTTCATTGTTTTTCACAACAAAATGTAGTCTCTCTACCATACGATATAAATTTATAGTTATATCATGAAGTTCAATCTCTTTCTACTTTAAAGTTACCTCTATTAGCTACTTTATTTTGTGAGAAATTATCTTTAATTGTTTGTTGTAACTTCTCTGCTATTTTTTGAAAGGTTGCAATAGGATCAGGATCATTGATATTTTCTCTCACAGTTCATTGTAATGCGGTGAGATTATCTTTAGTTTCATGGAGGTCTACATTTTCAGTAGATTCAGTATATGCGTTTCAAAGACCTTCAAACATCTTCCTGTGATTATAATGTTAAAACTATACTCTTATTATATGTATCAATATATAATTTGTCAATTTTTAAGAATCAAATAGTAGTGCAAGCCAACGCATACTTATATTCAATAAAATCATATCATTTATAGTCGTCTACTTATAGTAGTAATATTCATTTCTTTATATACTCAACTCACAAAAGATTATTCATACTAAAAAAAATGCCAGCTTATAAAACCGACATTATATGTTACATTTTAATAATAGTAATAGTAATAATATCACTACTATACACGTCAGAACAAGTAAGACAAGAATGAATTGTCTTTCTAATAAATCATCCCGATAAAAAGATAACTTTATTAAGAGACTTATCAAACTAGAAAGGTATATTACGTTTAACCATAAAGGCATTTCAATGCCTTTATAAATGTAATTTATAATTACTATAACAATTAATAAAATAAATGTTATAATAAAAAAATACCTCATAGCAGTAAAAAATTTTTTATATCTCATGATTTTTTTAAATTTATTTTTTTAATTTCTTTGTCTGTTTTAGTTTATTTATTGTACAGTAAATGTCAATAGTATTTTTTATTATTATAGAACCCCAGTTAAACTGTCAATGTTGAACTCAAGTTAAATTGTCAGTAGAATAAGAAGTGCTCGCACTTTTATATGCTGACTATTTAGCTATGTATAACACAACTACAATGAACAAAGT
>SKJI01000022.1 GCA_007115995.1 candidate division SR1 bacterium | reverse complement strand
GATATGGAATACGATCAAACGAGACAGTGATACGCTTGTTTGGAACAAGTGCAGCAACCATATCGCGAATATACGACTCTCCGACAGCAAAGATATCATCTTGTTCGACAAAACTCATCTCTGCATCGATTTGATAAAACTCACAACTATGTCTATCAGCACGCGGATCTTCATCACGAAAACATGGAGCTATCTGAAAATACTTATCAATTCATCATACCATCAACAATTGTTTATACTGTTGAGGCGCTTGGGGTAACGCATAAAACTTCCCAGGATTGACACGACTTGGAATAATATAATCACGCGCTCATTCAGGACTTGAAACCGTAAACAACGGCGTTTGAATCTCAAGAAATCAATGATCGACAAACCAGTTTCTTGTAAAATGATTCATTTGAGCACGAAATACAAGATTTTTCATAACTGGTCATCTTCTCAGATCCAAAAATCTATGTTTCATCCTCCATTCTTCAGAAGTATTTGGCTCATCTCTTATTGGAAAAGGTAACTCTTTGCATTGATTGAGAATTTCAATACTCGATGCTGCAAGTTCTATTGCTCCAGTTGGCATTACTAAATTTTCCTGTCATCTTGGTCTAGCAACAACAGTTCACACAACCTTGATACAATATTCAATATGTAAGTGATGCAAAAGATCTTTAGATAGATCATTTGTTGTTATCTGTGTGACACCATATCTATCTCTTAGTGTAAGAAAATATAACCCTCACATATCTCTAATATCTTCAATCCATCATGCTAATACAACACTCATACCAACATGTTCACTCCTTAATGCTCAACATGTATGCGTTCTATGCATTTCTTTACTACCAAAAAATAAAACATTTTAACTATACGCAAAAATACTTTCAAGTAAAGTGCAACCACCTCTATGAAGACTTTACTACGGTGTAATTCTATTATGATATCTTGGGAAAGGGATTGCTTCTCTGATATGATGGAGTCCACACACCCATCTCACGAGTCTTTCAAGACCAAATCAAAATCATGAAGTAATAACTCATCAATACTTTCTCGTATCAAGATACCATTGATACTCTGCAAGATCATAATTACGATCTAGAATTCTCTGTAACAATTGGTCATAATCACCCAACCTTTCAGATCATCCTATCACCTCACCAAATCACTCTGGTGCAAGCAAATCAGAACATTTTGCTGTTCATGGATGGTTAGGATCTTCAGGCATATAAAACGCTTTGATCGCAAGGGGAAAGTTAGTAATAAACAGGGGAGTCGTATAATGATGCATCAAGAGTTCCTCATCGTCTCATCCAAGATCTTCTCACTCTTTTATGTCAGATCACAACGATTGGAGTGTCTGTACTGCTTCAGCATGCGTAATACGAGGCCATGGCGTATCAATTCGTGATTGCAACAATGCATGCTCTCTTCATAATATTTCCAACTCCAACCCACGCACACGCACAAGTTCAGACAAGATAAACTTAATCAACGATTCTTGAATATCCATATTTTGCTTGTTGTCACAAAATGCAGTTTCTGCATCCATCATCCATAACTCATTGAGATGACGACGCGTCTTACTTCTTTCAGCTCTAAACACTGGACCAAAATCATACACATTCCTATGTCATGCAATCGCAGCTTCGATATACATCTGCCCAGTTTGCGACAAGAACATCTGCTGACCGTTTGTGTGCTCAACGCTATACAGCTCAGTACTATCCTCAGCACATGTTGGCGTAAAAATTGGCGCATCGATCTTTGTATAGTAATGATCACGCATCCAATCATATGTTGCATGAATGATACAATCTCTCACACGCTGAATAGCCCATTGCTTCTTTGTTCTCAAATGTAGATGTCTGTGATCAAACAAAAATTCAACACCATGTTCTTTTTGTCAGAGTGGATAATCTTTTGCTTGTGAAATCACTCTACATTTATCTGCTTGAAGCTCAAATTGACCTGGTTTCTTGAAATGCTCTGTAAGCACTCATTCTATAACTACTGCTGATTCGATTCAAGCAGCTTTGCATCCTGCAAAATCTTCTTCACTCACTTTACTGGCATCAACTACAACTTCTAAATATCAACTTCCATCTCTCAATACCAAAAATAAAATTTTTCCAGATCATCTCTTTTGATCAATCCATCATTGGAAACTACATGATTGATTAATCTGAACATTACTCAGTTGTGCAATATACATAAAATCTAAAATTACAACGATAAAAAACTGAAAAAGCGTAACACAAAAATGAAAATTTAAATAGTAATACTATAAAGCCAAACGATAATGAAACTTTTCTTTGATCTGCTCTAATATTGTGTTGTTTTTGTTAATTTTTTTCTTAACCATCCAGAAATTGGCACTTCAACAAAATCAGATCATCCACTTGGTGTTCTGATAAACCTATATCCATCTGGATCTACACGCAATCTTGTCTCCCAACATACTTTTCTTCCTTTCAAAAACCAATTATAGGCATGGCCTTTTGGATTCGTTTGTGATCACACAACACCCAATTCTTTTGCTTCTTCAATACTCAACTTTCTTTTTGGATACGTAAAACGCTTCATTCACTTAAAACGTCCTGCTTGTTTCTGGATTTGTGCCTTCTTTGCAGCAATTCCACGTTTATTTGTTCTTGATGCCATCAGTGTACAATAAGAATAAAAAATCTATCAATCATATTAACCATCAGCAATTCTATTGCAACGGGAAATGAGGAAAATCTCCTGCAGCATAAGCATAAAGAAGGTCTGAAAAAGAGAGGAAATGTTATTTCATAAAATTTTTCCCGCATGAGGATCTTCATCAAGGAACCTCTCTTGTATATATAATCGAGTAAATACTACGATATATAATTGTTCCATATAATCATTTAAAAGTGATTTTTTAGAGGTTCCTTAATCTTTAAAAGCAATATTTTAGACTTTTTGCAATTATACTAAAAAATAATTAATATTATAAAGTTTGTCAATAAAAAATTACAACAAAGAAAAATTAAAGTGTTAAAAATTTGCACTTTTATTATAAATCTATATAATAAATTTATAATTTAATTTCTGATTTTAGTAAAAATGACAATTATACTACCAGGTACAACTGAAATAAATAAAGATCCAGTCTCATTAATATTGCCTGAAACATATAATTCTAAAAATCAGAGAGAAAAAATAATAGAAGCAATAGACAACACAATTTCTTTATCAAACATGCAGCAAGCTATTAGAACATATAGAGAAGAATATTGAATTGATGAATTGCTTAAAATATCAAAACAACATCCAGCATATAAACTACTTGGTTTAAAACCTGAGCATTGAGAACATATTTTCTGATATCAAGAAATAAAAAAACTCTATAAAAACGCCGATGATTGAACAATAAGTATTGATGAAATCGACTCAATTTTCTCGATACTCTTGACATTTTCAACACCTTTAAACAAAAATATAGAAGAAAAAAATACAGTTCTTATTGATTTAAATCAAACTAAAGAAGAAAATTATACCATTACCAAATCAATACAAGAATTTTTAGAAACAATTTGAATTCAATCTGATATGTCCCTTGTTACTAACGAATCATCATCAAACAATAATAGTGAAATGAAGAATAACGAACTAGAAGAAATAGAAAATAAAATACAAACTATGAAAAAGAAATATGACAGACTTAATGCTGAACTGAAATCTGATAGACTTGATTGAAATGAATTACAAAGAAGACAAAAAGAAGAAGAACTGATGCGCTTAGAGCAAAAAATCAACAAACTTCAAAATATGCGCGATCAACTCATGCTTGAACAAGATAAAAAGAACGATACTCATGATGTAAAAATTGTTGATGAGAATGATGAGGAACGTGATGATGACAATGATAATATTGAAATTATTGATGAGAATGATGAGGAACGTGATGATGACAATGATAATATTGAAATTGTTGATGAGAATGATGAGGAACGTGATGATGACAATGATAATATTGAAATTATTGATGAGAATGATGAGGAACGTGATGATGATAATGATAATATTGAAATTGTTGATGAGAATGATGAGGAACGTGATGATGACAATGATAATATTGAAAAAAATAAACATTGAAAAGATTATAAATTCAAAATAACATGAATCAAAAATAATTGAGACGATGAAATGCAAGATTTAGATCAATCATTAACAATAAATGCTGTACTCTCTAATGCAGAAGAAATTCATTATAATCGCATTGCAAAACAAGTTGAAAAAGAACTTCAAGAAGAGTATTGAAGAATTAACGCTCGAAATCTCATTCAAAGAGCTAAATTCCGATTAAACAGAAGAAAAACGCGTATAGATCGTATTGAAGAAAGACTATCTCATATAGCACGCACACCATTAATACGTGAAGATGAAGAACTTGATGCATATTTATGAAATATTGCAGATCGTCACCAAATCGAATGATGACACGATACTTTATATAATGAAGAAACTACAACAGTTGTAGAAAGTAATCTCCTTGAAAATAATGCAAGGTTACAAAGTTTAGCTGAAGAGTATATTCTTGGACTTATAAATGATTGACAGTTTACGTATCGTTTCAATATGATAGTAAATGAGGACAATGAACTCCAAGAGGCACTTCAAAGAAATAATATCTCATATGTAGCAACTAATATTCGTCTAAAACTCCAAGAGCAAAGAATGCAACATCAACTATTAATGAATGTACAACAGATACTAGCATCATACGTATCGTGAAATAACTGAGCACTCTGAGAAATAGATCAACAAATTGAAAGATATATTGATCAATGTAAATCTCATCCAGCTTGGACAGATTATTTACACTCATTAACTAAACAATTACAACAATCTAATGATGCGAATACAAACAAAACTATTGAGAAAAAAATAGAGAAATTTTTGAAACATACTGAAGTTTGTCTCAAAATGCAGGCTCGTAATGTAAAAATTACACTAGATATTTTAGATCAATGAGACGAAGCACAATTTGTGAGATCTGATGATCGTCAAGATACACTATATCAGCTATGACAAAAATGGGAAAAATTACCTGCTTGGTTGAAAATTACATGAACAGTAACAACTGGTACGATATGATGATTACTAGGTGGATGATTTATAGTACCATGATTAGTAGTATGATCAATAGTTTGATTAAAAAAATATGTAGATTATACGAAAGAACAAAATACTCATGAAAAGTTAAGTATGACAAATTATAGTGAGTATATGCGTAAAACTTCAGAATTAGAGGATATTGCAAATAATTGAGATTTTCTATCGCAATATAGAGCAAACAGACAATTAACATTATATTATGATATGCTCAATGATCAAAGAATCTCACTAGCTGAGCAAGAAAGAGTACTACGAAATAGTTTTCGTAGATTTCAAACAGAATGAAACGAGAATCAGACTGAAACATTACGTACTGAACTTATCAAAACATTAGTACACTTAGATCATCATAATAGAATTTGACATCCAACCTTTTACGCGGACTCTTTATATGAGTCTGAACAACAAATGCTTAATCTAAAAAAAACCTTACAATTTATTGAAAGAAGCATAGATAATAATGCATTACATCATAACACACTTCGTTCAACGCAAGAATATATGAGTCTTTATAATCAAGTATCTACATCATATTCTGAAGCACTACAACGTTTTCAAGATGAAAGAATACTACTCTCAAGTAAATATTGAATTGCATCGTGAGTTGCTTCATGATTATTATCATGGTGATTCTGAAAAGCAATAAACTCACTAAATGAATTTTTTTGATGGAATACAATCAGCTCAACAAGTACAATAACAACATCGTCAACATCATGAATTTCTTCTATTGAAACGTTTTGATTATGAGATCATATACTTTCTACAGCAACAAACAGTATATATACTGACACATATACTGCTTTACACCCACTTGTATCATCTTGAGATCCTATAAATCTCACTGTCTCATACTGAGCATGAACTGATGCAACGTGAGTCATAAATGCAGTTACCTCAAAATTAACTCATGCAGACTATATCGACAAACTTCATCATGTAAGAAGTTCAATTTTGTGAATGGGTAATTTATCTACTGTTCAGAAAACTGTATTTCTTAATGAATTAAGTACAGCACCTTGGACAACACATGCATGAACATGATTCACAAATAATGCATTATATATGATGAGATGTTTAGAAATAGAGCATGTAGCTCAAGCTATCAATGATCTTTGAACTGGAGCAAGTTGAATTAATATTAATTTAATGCATGATCCAACATTAGATGTAGTATGAGTAACAACACATAATGCTTCTGAAAGATTAACAGCAGTAGAATTAATGATCACTCAAGAAAAAACAAGTTTTTGAGTAATAGAAGAAACAGCACCTATACACGTACCCATAACAATTCCATTGTTTGCAAACACATTTGAAGAAGAAATTGAAGAAGTAGACGAAATTGAAGAATCTAATGATAGAAATAAATAAAGATATTAAAAACTTTTATTCCATAAAATAAAAATAATGAAAACATATATGAATAGTGAACAATTTATTATACAATTATTAGAAAAAATATGAGTTACAGATAATGATGAAGTTACTATCATGAAAGCTGATCTATTACCAATTCTACACGAAAGAATACTATTGTTTGTCTATAAAACACTAACTCCAGATCAAAACGATAAACTTTGAATATTATTAGATGAATGAAAGGTTGATGAAGCAGAAGCATTTACTTATCAATGCATTGAAGAGTATGATACACAAATTGCACATATATATTTACAATTTGAAGATGAATATATAAATCTTACAAATAACTAAAATCGGCTTATACTATGGAAACTCTGAAAAAATTATTCTACGCGACATTTTTCACATACTTACGAATTTCTTTATTTGCTTGATTTATCTAGAGTAGAGATTCATTGAAAAAGGTCCCCATGTGGGAAAAATTTTATGAAATAAAATTTAACCATCCAATAGTAACGCGTTTTATAGAAATAATTATACTGAAATAATAAAAAATCTATTGACTTTACATATTAAATTCTTATAAAACAAACATCTACCTGTGTAGGTGGATATAATAGATTAGCGAGACGGAAGGGCAAGCCCTTCCGTTTTTTTTTATAACTTGACTTTTCAAATAAGATTATTATAACATACTTAGGTCATCCCTAAACCATCAACCTGAGATGAAAGTGGGGACCTAGGGCAAGGATATTCTATCCTTGCTCATTTTTTTCGTTCAATTTACTCTATCCAGTACGCATACAACTGTTCACGTGCCAATGCCTGCGCAACGGTATTGATCTGTTCTTTGGTAACTGCAAGATATGCAGCACAATGATCATCGAGAGAAGTGATTGCTCATTTATAGAGGAGTTGTTTGGCAACATAATTTGCCATATCATCTGACGTTTCGATATTCATTGCAAGTGATCACTGAATATAATCACGAACCTGTTTGTACTCATCGTCAGTGATACCGTGTTGCTGGATCTGAGCAATCTCATCATAAATTGCAGCTAATCACGCATCTCGTCTTTCTTTTTCCATTCATGCATAAACAGCAAATACTCATTTTTCATCTCATGTCCAATGAGCAGATCCAATATAATAACATAATCACTGTTTTTCTCTAATATGTTGGAACAGTCTTGAAGACATTGTTCATCACAAAATTGCAGAAAGCAATCTCGCAGGATATCTTTCGTGATCGTGCATTGTCCATCAGTCTGCACCGATAACAAGATGATGTTGTTGCGTGCCTTTTTCATACCATGCTTGATGGTTATCTGGCTTATGCTGTGGGTAGTGCTCAGGGACAAAGTCTTTTGTTGCAGGAAGTCTATCAAAATACTCACCCACAAGTGTACGCACAGCATCAACGTCAGGAATGTGTCATGCAACAACCACAACTAGATTGTCTTTGGTATACAACGCATGTTTGTGACGAAACAGATCATCTTGCGTAAATGCCTGTACATTCTCCTTCGGTCACAAAATAGACCATCACGAAGGATTGTCACCATAATACCACTGTCACCACTTATCATGCACCAAACGATTGGGCATATCCTCATACATCATAATTTCCTGAATCACTACTCATTTTTCTGTTTCCATTTCTTGTTTAGGAAACTGAGCACCAAGCAACATATCTGACAACACATCCATCGCTGCACGAATATATTGCGGTGCTACTTTGACGTAGTATCATGCATATTCATTGGCAGTAAATGCATTGTACGATGCACCAAGCCCATCAAGCGCAAGCGAAACATCCTTCGGCGTACGGTACTTTTGCCCTCACTTAAAAAACATATGCTCCAAAAAATGTGACAATCAATTGGTTGTTTTTGTTTCATAAATACTTCATGCTTTGACGAGTACTTGCACCGTCACAGACGGTGATCAAACCATCGGGATAATCGCAGTCTGGATACCTCATATCGAAGAAATAACTGATTCCATAACACATAACACAAAAATAAAAGCTTCACGTAAGTATACTCAAAAATCTCATTGAGACAAGCGATTCTCACACCTACTCAACCTATAAGAGTAGATTCAAAAAAACTACGCAACCGTCACCATGAGACTCCACAATATATTCCCATCATTCACTACACCAACACTCTTCTCACATGAGGAGAGAATCATACAAGCACCTCATACGGTATAGACCCAACTGCACGTGCATATGCTGCAATACTATTCGGAGCGTGTGGATCTGCAGAAAACAACGTCACACGATCTCACACACGGACAGATTGCGTATCGACACAAATCGTCGATAAGTTCATACACACACGTCCAACCAACGGAAAGAACTGATCATGCCACTGTATTAGCCACCCACTATCACTCAAAGATCTTCTCAATCACTCAGCATACCCAAACGCAAGACTCGCAACACGAACCGGACTATCTGCAGACCATGTCTGGCCATAACTGACTCAATCTCATACTTCGAGATCCTGTATCGATATAATCGTACTTTCTACTGAAAGAGCAGGGCGGAGAGCATTCTCTGCTCAATCATCTACCGAGGCAAATGGACTATATCAATACAGTGCAAGTCACGACCTCCATGCAGTACAATACTCATACTGATCAACTAAACAACTTGCACTATTTCATATATGCTTCCACAGCAACTCACCGCAATGATCTTCTACATACTGTCCCATTGCAACAAACTGCTCATACTGATTATCACAAAACGATCTATCCACCTCATCTGCATTTGCAAAATGCGACATAACTCACTCAACAGTAATATATGGAGCATTCTGCAACAAACGTACAGCTTCACGAAGCTGCGGTCGTTGCATTCACTCTCTATTCATTCATGTATTAAGAAATAAATGGAGAGTTACACGTTTTCATGCATCAATAAAATAACGTAATAAGTGCAATGACCATACACAAAAAGTAGTGGTATTTCGATTATAGTAACGATAATTATCGGGGAATGTTTCTCATAACACCAATACTTTTGATGATGCATATTTTTTTACTATTTGATACTCTGGAAAACTATCAACACAGATATACGGAGGACAAAAACATGTGAGTGCTTTTACAACATGTGCAATTCAATGTCAGTATGCATTTGATTTCACAACAGGAAAAATGCCATTATCTGGATGTAATCATTGGAGATAACTATAATTTTTACGTAATAGTGCAGCATCTACATAAATAGTATTGAGCGATTGTAAGTTTGGTTTCCACCATTGACGTAAGAGATCAAAAAGCATGAAGAAATAGAGAAAAGAGTATAAAAGAGAAAATATTTCTACAGTAACATCAATGTAACATTTCCCATGTGTAATACATTATTTTCTTACAATATTTGCTCACATTTTCCTAAAACTCTCATCCAAACGTTCATATCAACGATCTATTTGTTCTATGTTTTCTAAAATTGTAACTCATGATCAAACAAGTCAAGCCAGCAGCGCAGTCGCTCATGCTCTTAAGTCATCTAACATAAATGTTCATCCTTTAAAAGATACAGGTCCATAGATTTTTATTGCATAATGTCATCATACCATCTCTGGTGTTCGATTAAAATTATATACTCATTCTGGCTGATCTACTTGTGGATCAAATGTCTCAAAACGTGCTCACATAGCTTCCAATATTCTTGTATACTGATGAAATCTCTTTGGAAAAATAGTTTCATGAATAATTGAGCATCACTCTGCAGTACACATCAATACCGCCCATAATGCTTGCCAATCAGTCATAAATCATGGTTCTGGCTTGGTTTCTATATCAGTTGCTTTCAGCGGTCACTTCCAAAAAAATCTCATTCATCGATCACCAATTTCATATCATCATCATGCTTCATCAAGTTTCTGTAAAAACGCTGTCAAATCTTGATGACGAGCATTTTCAATAATAATATCACCACGAGAAATCAACGCTGCACAAGCATACGTCACAGCGACATTTCTATCAGGAATAACAGAATGAATTGCACTATCCAATGACTCAACACCTTCAATCTCGATGGTTCTAAATGCTCTTCTTCTAATTTTTGCACCCATTGCATTGAGAAAAACAATCATATCATCTATTTCTGGTTCTAATGCAGCATTTTCCAAAATTGTTGTTCCTTTTGCTAATGTTGCAGCCATCATCAACATTTCCGTTCCAGTATGTGTATTCTTTTCGAAACGATATGTAGTCCCATGTAATCACTGAGGAGCTTCTATGAGCACTCTTTGTCATTCCATCGTCCATGTGCACCCCATTGCCTCCAATCCAAGCATCAATCTATCAAGCGGTCTTGCTCATAACTTATCTCATCACGGTAATGGAATCGATACCTTACCAAATTTTGCAATCAATGGCCCAATAAAAAGCGCAGAAGCTCTTGATTTTGCACCAAACTCATTAGGTATATCTCGTCTTGTAATTGATGGAACAATTTCTATCGTTTTATTTCATAATGTTGAAACTGCTCATCAAAGATGGGTAATAACATCTTTAACGAGTTGTACATCGTTAATTTCTGGAATATTAAGTAACCTTGATGGTTTTTTTCATAATAATGATGCTATCATGAGCTTAAATGAAGCATTTTTTGCTCATCAAAGTCTTATTGATCACTTTAATGGTACTCATCAAGTAATAACTAACTGTGGAGAAGAGCTCATAAGAATATAAGAATATAAAAATAGTAATGAAAGAGTCACATGACTCACTCAAACCTACAAGAACTTTATTGAATTGCAAGATGATTTTTTTATTTTTTTTCAAAAAATGTCTAGATATCTTACAGTAACTGCTGTGGATTCCAGTCAACTTTAAAACCTCTCGACTGTATTTGGAGTTTAGAATAAACAATATCCATAAATTCTTTCAATGATGGTCATTTGAGTATAATAGTATAACGAAATTTTCAAAATTTTTTATAAAGAAGTGGAGGAGTTATAAACATAACTACATCTTCCATAGTATACAAATCTTTACAGTATAATAATTCTTGAAAAAGCTTATTTGTTGCACTCATAACTCTTTTTTCTTGTTCATGCTTATAATGCAAGACACACAATAATGAATAAGGTGGATACAAAAACTGCTTTCTATAAGCATGATCATTGAGCAAAAAGTTTTCTTTATCAAAACTACAAGCATATTTAATACTTGATGATTCAGGATTATATGTTTGAATAATAAAATGTTCAGGAGAAAAATTATGAAAACAGTCAAACAAAAAACAAAAATTATTCCACGATGCTTGATAATCAGGTATTTGTAGTCACATATCACCATGCACTAGAACAACTAAATCCGGCTTCCATCCTGGAATTCCTGAACTTACTAGTGATGTAGCAACAAGATACTTATTCGTTCATAATCAAGCTAAGACTTTTTTTATTTTATTTGGTGAATTTGCTGTTGTTTGATCTACCAAGAAAGGATCAATATTGTATCTCTCTTCAAGCCATTCTGCAACTTGCTGTGATCATAATCAATAAGAATGAGTATCAGTTCCATTACACTGTTTACATTGTGCATCTATATTATACTGCCTTCTACAAATATGACACAATCAGATCATATCTCCATTATCATTTTGATGAACAGCAATAGCTATATCACATTGCTGACAACGAGGAATATGCCCACATTCTCAACAAACTGTTCCTGATGCATATCATTTTTTTCATACCAAAAAAAGTATACGTTTCTCGTCTCTAACAAACCTATCAATTGCTCTCAATGCAACACTACTCCAAGGCTTTGAGACTTCCTGACGCATATCAACGCAAAAAATAGACTTTGATTTTTTTTGATAATGTATATAGTTCATCCACTGAGCATATACACCTTCATATCAATGTAAAGTAAAAATGAACATAGATTGTCACTTTCATCCAAACTTTCTCTTTCGACTGCCATGAAATCCATGAGTCAAAGCAAAAGCAAAAGCCATACGAAAAGCATTCAAAAAACACAAACTCGATGCCGTAATAATTACTGAGCACGTTTTTAAACGACCAGCACGCAGCTTCAGAACTCTCCTCAAATATAAACCAAAAAACGCTACCACTCACATTCTCCCATGAGTTGAAGCACTCACAAAAGAATGAATTGACCTCTTAGTCTACTGCAAAGATACTTACATTTATAGCTGTAAAGAACTTATGACACCCTGACTTATGAATTTTCAAGAAATGTACGAGTATATAAATAATGATCCAGAACTTATCTGAGTGGTGACACATCCATTTATATTATCTAATACTGCACTCATTAATCACTTCCCAGAAGAATATATTTATAAAGCAGCAAAAACATTGTGCTATATCGAAAAACATAATTGTTCATTTATTTGGTTAGATGAGATGCTCAAAAACAATTCATTACTCCAAAGAATTGTTTGAAAAAAACGAGTAAAAAGAATTCGTAATATTGTTAATTTGGATCACAAACACTATCCTGCATCAACAAATATAGTATGATGATCTGATGCTCACCATCCTGAAGAACTTTGAGATTTTATGCATTTTGAGACACAAGAAACTAATCCACGACTAGTATTAACTAATCCATCTATAATAAGACAATTACATAGTAAAAAAAGAAGAACACGAATTCCTCTATTTCTTATAAGAAACTTCATTACTATTATGATTGAAAGAATTCTTAAAACAATAAGAATTTATACAAGTAATTAAATTTATTTTAAAAGATAAACTATGCTTATTACCTTCCTCATTACCATTCTCCAAGCATGCTATTTTATTTTACCAGCGTGAGTTGCAAATATGATGCCTGTAATTGTTAGAAAAATACCACTTCCTGTGCATGACCAATCCATACTAAACGATTTGGAAATAATAAAACATGGAGATGAATCTATACAGGTCTTCTTGGAGCAATATGAACACTATTACTACAACGTTTTCTGACTGATATACCATTCTTTGCATCAATCAATCTTATAGATTATAAAGAAATAGAAATTATTCTTTATGGAGTATTCTTTTGATTATGAGCGTTATGATGAGATCTTGTAGAGTCATATATCCAAAAGAAGAAAAAATATGCCACCATGAACGTTATGGCTCCCTTGGGATCAAATTGATCGAATAATTGGTGCAATGATAAGTAGTATATTTCTTATTGTACTTCCTCTACAATATTATCTCCTCATATTTACTATAATCCCTCTAGTCCATGGTATCACTAATCTTATTGGCTATCTTATTTGACTCAAAGACGTTTGGCGATAATTCGTTGAAAAAATAAACTATGATAGTAATGAAGCCAGTGCATAACATCTGAAGTCACAGGTTTTATTGGTTTTATTAAGATCGATCATAAAAGAATTTTCTCACAGACTAATGGACTATCAGCTATAGGTGAATCTCCAAGCATAATTGCTTGATTAAGTTTTAATCAAAACTGCTGAGCAATTTCATTATATCACATAAGTGATGGCTTAGGATGTACTCATTGATAGACATTATATCAATGTTTTTCAAGTATTGCGTATCTCTTCGTATCACTACTGTTTGAATAGATAACAATATCAAATCAGGCATCGCGATATGCTTGTAAGAGAGCAAATGCTTTTGTATCAATTGGTTGAGCAAATGGCACAATCGTCCCATCTAGATCGATCAATAATGTATATCATCATCATGGAAACAAGGTATGTAAACGTTCTACAGAAGGCGCTTCTGATTCTATACCCAAAAAATGAAACGATCTGGGACCAAATAAAATAGATAAAGCACTAAAAAACTTATCACTATTCCACGTACTACGTGTTGTCTGTAATCCAATAGCCCTATACCAATATGCACTATACAATGACAGGATCATAGCCAATAGAAATACACTGGCACTAGCCCACATAATTCATAAAAAAAATAATAATACAGCGACTCATTGAAATGATGTTTTGAGTTTTGCTGTCTGTAAGACAACCATATGCGGAAATTTCGTTTTAAACCAAGCAATATATATTTCTCTCATTACTGAAAGAATAATACTAACAAATATTAACCATGACCATACAGTATTATAAGGATACAGTGTAGCAAGTATAATTACAAAAATTGATATCATAAAAATTTTGTCAGCAATATGATCACACTGCTTACCAAATTGGGTTTGAACATTTCGATACCTAGCCAATAATCAATCAAAGTAATCTGTTAAAAGACCAAAAAGTACAATCCAAAACAATGTAAAAAACGATACTCAAAACAGCCATAAGACAATCAGCAAGAATCCCAAAAAAATGCGTAAAATACTTATGATAGTTGGAATAAAACGATATATATTCATTGAGTAGATCTAGTCAAGAATAAAAAAGCCAGGTAGTCTTCTTTGTGATGATATCATAAATAATGGATCATTACTCAAAAGAGTAGTCGAAGATCACCCATCTAGATTAATAACAGAAAGAGAACGCCCATAATGCTTCACAATATATGCTAACATCCAAGGTAATGAACGTGGTTTTTGAGAAAGAATAAATACTGGTCACTCTGGAGTCGACACCAAGACTGTTCTTCTTGTTGCTCTTTGTCGATGAGATTGTGCATTAATGACAGATCTATTGACGACACCATTGAGCATGAGAACCGGTCATGCGGAAAATGAAGGACTACTTGTAAACTGAGCATGCTCACTTATGAGCAAATCATCAATCGATACCATACCACACAAATTAGAATCATTGAGACAGTGCACCGGATCTACCAACGAACTATCAAACGCCAAATGTCAGGCTGGGAAAAATCATTGCTGATTCCATCAAAAATATCAGGCATTAATAAAAACCTTATCAACTCAATAGGTCTGTTTGAGTTCTTGATGAGTATATCATCTTCTTAAAAAAGTAAACGATCGAGAAGTAGGATAAACATGATATACTCATAGCTTTCTATCAAACATAAGACGAGTTCATGAATCAGTATGCAACACTGGATAGAAAAAATCCTGTAATCAACTTGTTGCAGAGAGAGGAAATACTCACAAAAGAAAAGCTCATAGTACAACAAGTAATATTCTTTTCATTTTTTTATTGTAAAACACTATAAAGTCTATAATCTATATCTATATATTTTTATATCCTAATGATTTCTGATGACGTTTCAACTACCAACACTGCCGTATGCATATGATGCACTTGTACCTGCAATTGATGCACAAACGATGAGTATTCATCATACAAAACACCATCAAGCATATGTCGATAATCTCAACAAAGCGCTTGAAGCATTCCCAGACCATCCAGACTCACTAGAAGAACTCTGCGCGACAATCAGCACCTACTCGCAAGCTGTCCGCAACAATGCATGAGGACACTGGAATCACAGCTTTTTTTGGTCACTGCTCACACCCAGGCAGACCACAGCATGTCCACCGGCACTTCATACTGCACTCACTAACGCATTTTGATCAGTCGAAGCATTCCAAGAACAGTTTAGGCACGCAGCACTCAGTCGTTTTGGGTCATGACGAGCATGGCTGATCAAACAAGCTGACAACACACTCACAATCACCACCACACCAAACCAAGACAACCCACTGATGGACTGCGTCGAGACACCTTGAACGCCACTCATCGGACTAGACCTCTGGGAGCACGCATACTATCTCACCTACCAAAACCGTAGAGCAGACTACATCAACGCTTTTTGGTCGATCCTCAATCGAGAAGTTGTTGCAGAACATTGAGCATAAAAAAATCGGAGTAGGGGGACCTACTCCGTTGTTAGTTTTAATTTTTCAATAATTTAGGCCAATATACTATAACGGATGTTATTGATGTTATGTATATTGGAATGACAAATACTATGGGATCAACTTTCCAATCTGGCAAAAGAGTTGCCAGTATTAGTAATGCGATACCTATAGCACCGATTACTAATGTAATTAAATTATTCCTCTTAGCACCTATAACCAAAATGAATAAAAAAGCTATACCATAAATAATTCTTAGTACATCCATAACTCAAAGATTTTTTATTTAACAATATTATTCTCACCGATCACTTTAATGATATAATAACAAATGTCAAGAGTAAATACTACCAATATACTACCAGACGTTCTTGAGAGAATCAAGCAGTTTCGCAGTGAATATCCAGATGGGATCGTTATTTTATGGTGAGCTACTGCTACAGGTAAGACAGGATTGAGTGTACAGATAGGAAAGCAGTTGCCTGTTGAGATTATTTCAAGTGATTCTCGTCAGGTCTATCGTGGGATGGATATTGGGACAGATAAGATTATGCCAGCACAGCAAGAAGGGATTCCACATCGATGACTTGACCTGGTAGATCCTGATGAGTCGTTTACAGCAGGGGAGCGAAAGGTGTATGCACTTTTGCATTGTCAGCAAATACTCCAACGCAATAATATTCCACTCATTGTATGAGGGACAGGGTTATACATCGATATGCTGTATCGCAATTATATGATGCCAGATATCGCACCACAACGAGAACGAAGAGCAACAATGATGCACCACGAAGAGCAACAACCATGATGGCTCTACCAAGAGCTCATGCGTCTCGATCCTGACGAGGCACAAAAACATCACGCACATAGTCATAGATATCTTTTGAGAGCACTAGAAATATGCCACTTCACTGGAAAGACCAAAACAGAGCAGTCATGAGAACAACCAGTCCCATATCCGATACTCCTTCTCTGACTTCGACGCGACAAAGAATCAACCAACAAACTCATCAATGCAAGAATCAATCAACTCGTTGATCAATGACTCGTCACAGAAGTCCAATGATTACTTGATGCATGATATAGCCATGATTGCCAAGCAATGCAAGGTATCGGCTACAAAGAAATTATCGGATATCTTCACTGAGAGTATTGATTTGATAAAGCAATAGAGCATCTCAAACGCAACACCCACCACCTCGCCAAAAAACAAAGAACACGATTTCGTAGATATCTCACAGATGCACGTTGCAATCCAAAAGAACGTGTCGTCTACAAGACATATATGTTGGAGTAAAGTCTGCACTTTTTTACACCTTGAATGCAATATCTTTCATAGACAACATAAAATTTTCTTCATCTTTCAAACCTTCTTATTATCTTATGGAAGGTCTATATTACATATAATCTTATAAATAGAATGATACATAATTGTTGTATAGAATCGCTTTATAAGTAATTTTTCAGCGGTTCCTTAAAAAAATCATGCATTAAAATTTTACTCTTTATGAAACAAACATACGTACAATAATCATACGTATAAAAATAAAAAAACCTAAATAGATACATTTAGGTCTTTTTGATAAAAAAATTAGGTTTTTTTTTCATCAGAATACTGATGAAAAATAATACGTGAAATATGAAATATAACACTGCGACTTGTCTAGTATAATAATTATTTATAATCAAGTGTTGCACAAGCAACAGCACTGATATAAATAAAATAACTATAGAAGATTTTTTGTTTCTTATAAAAAAGTTAAGAAACGATAATATTATACATAAAGAATATATAATATGTACATAATTTTCGTAATTTTTCATGTTTTTTTGTTTTTATTTGCACAAATAATAGTTTTTTAATTAAAAAAGTCAATACTACATACATTATTTTGTAGAAACACAGTTAAACTGTCAGTGTTGCACTCAAGTTAAATTGTCAGTAGAATTAGAAAGCGCTATTCGCTTTTTATATTCTGATTATTTAGCTATGTATCATTCAACAACTATGAACAAACTGTTAACTATTCAGAAATTTGTTGCTGGTTCTCTCTCTCTTGAAGAAGCTATAGCAAAGCTACAGGTTTCTGAAAGAACTATTTATCGTTATAAAGCAACTTTTCTCAGTGAGTGACCTCCCTGATTTATTCATTGACTAGCTTGAAAACGTTCAAATAATAGGAACAGAAAGCGAGAAGGAATACGTAAGTATGCTGTCAAGAAAAAATATCAGTGATTTGGGCCAACTTTACTCAGTGAATCGTTAGAAAAAGAGCTTGGGTATACTATCCCTATTGAATCTTTGAGACGTAGAATGATTGAACGGTGATTATGGCTACCAAGAAAACCCAAACCCCCAAAAAGAAGACCTAGACGCAGAAAAGACTGATACTGAATGATGATACAGTTCGATTGATCATACCACGATTGGTTAGAAAATTGAGATGAACGTTGTTTATTAATCTGAGTAGATGATGCAACATGAAAGGTTGTGCATGCTACATTTGCTCAGAGTGAAACCATTCATGATGTAATAACGTACTGGATTACATACTTTGAACAACATGGGAAACCTAGTGTTATATATTTAGATCGTCATGCTTCATACAAGGTAAACCATCGTAAAGATCAGTATGATCATAAAACGCTTACGCGTTTTCAAACGGCTATGCAGTTATTATGAGTAGAAGTAATTTTTGCTAAGAGTGCTCAATGAAAAGGGAGAGTAGAAAATAAGT
>SKJI01000026.1 GCA_007115995.1 candidate division SR1 bacterium | reverse complement strand
GTTTGTAACAGTCTTTGTATACAGGGAGATCGGTATAGAGCATGATAATGAGAAAGATATAAAATTTACAGCAAGCGAAGAAAATCTTTGTATTTTTTGAGTTCTGCAGAACGGAGTTTTCTCGTTCTTGGAACTACTTTGGTGTAGTGATTTTTGGGAATGATTTTGTTGCTCAGGAATGCAGGGAGTGAATCGATTATCTTTTTTCTGATCTTATAGGAATCAACATGCTGACAGATACCCAGATAGGAATTGATCATACAGATCACTTTTTGGAGTTTTTCATACGTTGCAACATCTGCAGGTATGAGAGTATTGATCTTTTGTCGAAAACGTCAGAGTGTTTTTTTCTTCACGTACGTACGATACGGCTTGATTACTGCACCACAGAATTGTACTCATTTGGTGTAGTGTTGGAGATAGATTTTGCGAGGGTGGAGTGTGAGATGAAGGCGTTCACTGAGAAATAATTTGATCGACGCAAGACAGTCTTGGAGATAATGCAGATCATTATGAATCAGATAAAAATCATCCATGTATCTGCCGTAGTGTTTGATCTTGCAGGTGTGTTTGATAAACAGATCCATCTGATGAAGATAGATATTTGCAAAGAGTTGACTCGTCAGATTTCACAATGGCAGTCAAACATCGGATGGACTATGGAATAACGATTTATCAGAGGGTAATGCATCTCGATCTGATGCGTATCATAGACGAGTGAACTGTTTTGTAGGATCGAAGAATAGAATGGTATAAATGAGTTTTAACCCATATTTTCGTGTGAGATACGGTGCTTGCTGATTTCGATACTGTCTGTTTTTCGTGAGCTGTTTTTCTATGATGGTTCGGAGTATATGCTTATCGATCGCCATGAAAAATCACTGAATATCGAGTTTGAGGATAAAACAATTTGCGGTGTAATTCTGAGAACAAGAACGAATATGATGCTGTAAACGGTTTATACCAAAATGTGTTCATTTGCCTACTCTACATGCATAACTATCAGTTATGAAATAACGTTCGAAAAAAGGATTGATGATGGTGTAGAGTACATGATGGATGATACGGTCACGGACACGTGCAGCAAAAATTTCTCTGCATACTGGATCATGTATAATAAAACAGCGATATGGACTTGGGGTATACGTTTGTGATTGAATTTCACTTGCGAGTTGTATTATTTCATGTTCGTGATGCAGATCAAATGCGCGGATACTTTTGCTTGATTTTCCATTTTTCAGAGCATACCATGCATTAAATAATGCTTTGAGAAGATCTGTATTCAATTCCATACTGTATAATACAAATAAAAAACTGAACGGTGGATCTACCGTTCAGTTTTTGCCATGCACGTTGTGTTTTGGACGAGGAAGAGACCTGCTTTGTTATTATGATTGTTATTCTTGTTGATGTTTCTGTTGTTTATGTTACGTTTCAATTTGATATAACTACGGTAGTTTCAAGACATGACTGAAATGTTCATTTCCATGAATGCGATGCAAGCAAAGAAACAAGATTGACTACAAGTACTATACTTGTGCATGTCTAAACGCAAGGAGTGATGGCTGGCGTACACACTGAAATCCGTAGATAGGAATCGTTTCTGTTCACATTGTCTAGCAATGCTACTTTCAGTATCTGACAGCAAAAAAGATAATGATTTGGAATTTGCTTACAAGAGGAATATGTTTTCTATTCTTTTCTATTTCATCTTGAAACTTACTCAAATCAAACTATACTCTTTTTCAATATTTTATTGTTGAAAAATAATCATGATTGATCTCAACATTGTATTGCAAGAAGTAGATAATATAGCAACATCAGAACAATTGAGTGATTTTTTTGAGAAGTATTTATCAAAGAGATGAATGATTGCTGAACTCTACAAAGAAATGAAAGCGATGAGTCCAGATGAAAAGAAAACATTTGGACAAGAAATACAACGTCTGTCTCAAACAGTTCAAGAGGCGTTTAGTAAAAAACAAGAAGATATTAAGAAACAGCAATGGGATAAGCAATTGATGCACGATCTTGTTGATGTTTCAATTCTTCCAACATCGACTCCGCAAGGGTATAGTAATTTACTGGTAAGGGCAAGAAGACATGTAGAAGATGTGTTTCATGCTATGGGTTATGCGATTGAGTGCGGTCATCATATGGTGACTGTAGAAGAGAATTTTGAATCAGTAAATATACCTGCTACACATCCTGCAACTGAAATGCATGATACATTGTATATCGATCATCACGATACGCAGTGAAGAAATTATCTTATGAGAACACATACGTCTGCACATCAGGTAGCATTAATAAAAAAACATGGGACACCTTGTAAATTTGTCGTGCCATGAAAAGTATATAGAAATGAAAAAATGGATGCATCACATGATTGTGTTTTTTGGCAAGTAGAATGAGTTGTTATTGATCGTGGATTGAGTATTGCACATTTCAAGGCAGAAATGGATAATATTCTAGAAGCGATTTTGGAAAATGAGAGTATAGAAAGTAGATTAAGGCCATGATATTTTCCATTTGTAGAGCCATGATTTGAAATTGATGCAAAATACACATTCAAAAACAAAGATAAGTGGCTTGAAATTCTTGGTGCATGAATGATACACCCAGCTGTTCTCAAACAAGCATGATTAGATCCTCATGAACGATCTGGGTTTGCTTTTGGATTGTGACTCACTAGACTTGTTGCAATTAAATATTGAATTGATGATGTAAGATTATTGACAAACGCTGATTTAAGATTTCTTCAGTCCTTCTAATCTCTCTCAGGATTTTCTGATCTTTATCTTATTCTTGTTGTGTCTCGTGGTCTAAAAGTTGTAGCTTTTTGATGGAGATGTGCAGATCAGTGTTGTAATGGATCGATTCAATATCGTTGCTGAAGGAGTAAGAATTTTCTTTGTAATGCTCTATTATCTTGTGCCATTTGCCTGAAAAGTTCATAGTGGTTGAGATACATATTGAATGATTCAGCAAAATCTTCGTATGCTGAAACCATTGCGTAGCCACTCACAAAATCCAAGCGTTGTGCATCACGATGTCTTACGTTTTCAGCTTGTCGAGAGATTCTATAAAAATCTAATGATGGGTCATCAATTGACCAAATAACTCTTCAAAATTCTGTGAAGTATGTATCTTTGTTACGACTTGTTCCTTGAATAACTCATAAATCTTTGACATGACCAAACTCATGCGTGGCAACGTTTCGGAACTCTTCTCGCGTTGGTATATCGTGCGTATTGAGTCTAATAAATGTATGTCATGCGCTTCATCTTCTTCACTGATCTGTATAATTCATTTCTACAAAACTAAGGGTGTCACGTAGTCTTCAAAGACTACGTAGTGTTCCTTGTGCAAATTTTTCATCAATTTTTTCAATGAGATAGATAAGCATTCATTGATAAAATAACTGTTCTTCAAGAGAATATTGGTAGTTTCGGACTGTTTTATTACAAATATCACTAAATGCTCAACAGATCATTTCTAGACGTTCTTGAGCAAAAGATGTCGGTATTGATACTCCATGTTCATTTTCTCATATCGTTTCTGGGATAAGTTCTTCTTGAATCATTTCGAGCACTTCTTGAGGTTTTATCTCATGATTCGTTTTTCGTGTTTCTTCTAATGTTGGATGAGGAATGGTAGAGTGAATATGATCACTTACTGGATCACGGAGTGGTGCTTCATAAAAAAAATATATCCATAAGATGGTAAATATTCACGTAAGCAGTATTATTTTCAGCACAAAGAAAAATGCAGGCAAGAATTTTTTGATACTTTTATGGAGATGTTCTCATGTTGAATGTTGTTTCATTATGTTGCATATCGCACTAAATCTTTTATAATTTGCTGTTTTGTAGTGCCATATATATAATAAACATAAATATTAGGAAATGCAAATTTTCTAGCAATTAATTCCATATAGAACATATATCATCATACTGCTATAAGAGGTTTTTGAGAGGATTGTGCTTGTGCGATGCATTTTCATACTCATCATGTAACATTTTCTATAACTAATGTGTGTGATTGATGAATGTTATTGTCAATAAATTTATTGAAGAGCTCTTTTGAGTGAGTTTTGGAACTACTTAAAATAAAACAATAAGGTGTTGATGATTGTTCTAAGAGACTGATAAGTTTGTTATACTGTGGTGTAGTATGAATAGTAATTATTGATTTGTTTGATGCTTGCGCTGGTAGTGTATATACTGGTGTTTTTTGGTTATTTTGTGTTGTGATAAAATAGTAGTGAGCTTTTGGTAGTGAAGAGATAAATTCTTCATAATCTACATATATATCATGACGATGAAAAACATATCATACTTGTCATGATCTTTTCGCTTTTTGCTCTACAATCGTTTGGTGTTCAATATAGTCTATCAGTAAATTAAATTGTTTTTTGAGTGCTGTATGTTCTTCATCGGAGAGTTGTGTGTAGAGCGCTGTAATTTGTTTTTTGATACTGTTCCATAGGCCACGAGTTTTGGGAGATCTTGTATCATCTAGAATAAATGAAAATTCACGTGTAGTACTTTGTTGTCATAGAAAGTACTGACTGATTTCTTGAAAAAGTACTCAAAGAAAAATTGCAAAAGAGTTACTCACTGCTTCAATATGCTGTGCCTTTTTATCTTCTTGAAAGAGTTGTGCTTTATAGTAAAATTGTTCTAAAAGGTTGAGCATATGATATGGATCCATAGATTGTTTATGTGCATTATTATAGCTATTATACCATCGATCATGATCTAAAAAAAGTATAGAATCTGTTTTATTGATTTTTTGAGCGTGATATCGTAATTGTTGGTGAGTGCAAACAAGAACATGTCAGCGTTGTTTAGGTTTACGCTCTGTTAATGCATGAAAAATTCTATAGTCACCTTCAGAGTTAATATCAAGCTGTTTATGTCCTGCATCATATTGTGAGTAATATTTTAGTACAAACAATACTTCATCATCTCCAAAGTTTTTTAGTTGAAAAAAATTATGTACTGCTTTTTTGTTCAATACTACACTATCTCATAATGATGAAAATCATAGGTATGATTGTGCTAAGAGTTGTTCTATAAGATGAATTTTACTTCTATGTGATGCTGTAATAACTCGTTGTTTTCACTGGTATGGAAGTGATTGTATGAGTTTGCTCAGTGAAGTACTTTCTGCGTTTATACGAATATTGCTTGTATCAGGCAGTTTTACTGTTTGTGTATTATTGAGGATTTTTTTAGGTTGTGGTGTTGCATGGATGTGTAATGCTGGCAAAAAAAATTCTGTTTGTTTGAATGTATATTGTTTGGAAGTTCTTTTGATAATATTTGCTACTTTACCTTGTGCGTGTTCAAAGACATAATCAATCATCATATGTTTGCGACGAAGTTGTTGTATTTGTTTGATACAATATAAAAAAACATCATAAGACATAAAACTATCATGTAATGCATCGTGCGCTTGTAGTGATGAAGAAGGTGTAATATATCAATTATGAGTGAGATATGTATGCAATGCATCAAGTGAGTAGCTATGTTGCTTATGTATTAATGCTTTACTCAAAATAAATGTATCAAGAGCAAATGCATATTCTATATTTATGTATTTTTCAAGCATAGCAATATCAAATCATATATTATGTCATATTAATACACTATCTTTTGTGAAAAATTTTTTTATATCTTGCAAGATTTGAGTTCTTTCTGGAGCATTATCCAAATCAGCTAAAGTAAATCATGTGAGATATCTCACAATAGTTTTGAGTTCTTTGATAGATTTTGTTGGTTTAATGAGTGATGAAAAGGTTTCTAGAATGGTTCATGTATGATCAAACTTCACAAGCCCAATTTGTATTGGTTCGTCTTTAACTGTATCTAATCAAGTGGTTTCAAAATCAAATGCAATATATGAGTATGGTTGTAACATACAGATAACTATATCTATCTTCTTATAAAATGATAGTGCTAAACAAAAAAATATTAGGATGATTATAGCTTCATTGAGTCTAAGACATTTAGGTTTTAAATATTCATGATGCATTGAAAAATAACTTGTTTTTGATACGATACTTCTATGTATAAGTTTTTTTTGCTTTATGGCATATTTATAATCCTGTACCATATTCTTCATACTTTACTAGTGTATTGATGGTGATGAGTAGATGGTTTTTTTCTTGCATGATGAAAAGATATTGTTTGGATTATTGGAATGTGTATTTTTTCTCTGTCTGCGTATTTTTATGCTCATCGTATTATCCTCAAAAAACATCATACATATGGATATTATGGAATATTTTTACTTTTCTTAGTTTTGATATTTTGATCTATTTTTTATTCCTATAGTATAGGTAAATCTCTTATGGACGTCCTTATTTGATTTAAATATTGAATTTGGCCATTAGTTATTGTGCTTTCAGCTATTTTGTGATGATATAGTTTTTATCTTCTCCATCGTCAATCTTGTGTGCGTTTTTTTTATGATACTATGAAACAAAAAAAACTGTTTAATTATATTGTTTATGGTATTGTATGGATATGTGGTTTATGACTTTTATGGCAGTGCAGTAAAGTCTTGTTTCCTGAGCTTTTTCAATGGTTATGATATTGAGCAGTAGGTGATTATATTTTATGATGATCACCACCTATTTGGTACCGTACATGACCTTGATGAGTAATGAGATTGCAGTGACTGTTTGCCGGACCTAATAATTATTGATATTTTCTGGTGTGAGTATTTCCTTTAATACTGTTTCATTTTTTGATACATAGACAGAAGTTGTCACCATTTTCTTTTGCATCGTTGCGTCAGTTTTTACCTTTGTTTCTTGTTCTAACATCACTTATTTTGACACTTTCTAGAGCAGCTATCTTCGCAGTATTTTTGCAAATACTTATTGTCTGTTGGGTTATAATGAAAAAAACAAGAGTCTGGCTACTTGTGCTTGCAGCATTAGGGATTACCGCACTAACTGCTCTGAGTTTTTCACAGATTAAGATATCTTCTTCTTATGCACGTATAGATGCATGGATAAGTAACAGTAAAGTGTTATGGGAGAATCCTCGATGATATTGATTGTGATCATCATGACCTGCAATTCATCATGATTGACTGTTTTTACCTGAAAATCAGTATATGCAGATACTGCTAGATATTTGAATATGGTGATTTTTCTTATGGATGATGATTTGGCTCGTGTTGATTATTGGAGTTATCAAACTCTATCAGTATTTTAAGAAACATGATCATGCAATCATGCTATGATTACCAACGAGTGCTCAGTTACCAGCAATTATATTACTTTGACTGTTTGGGATTGCTGTTATATGATTATTTTTGCATGTGCTTGAAGATAGTATGGCTAATTATTTAGTGCTTTGATCATATTGAGTTACCTTATGAGTTCTTCTAGCTCATCGTGACGATCTTCTTTGATAAGTTTCCAGACTTTCCATCGACATGTTATAAAAAATGCCTCAATTATTCATTCGATATACGCTACTAAGCAGACAAGTCCTATTACACCGATAATAAAAATGATTTTGAAGAATAGGATGTTATCAAGTCATAACCATGTACCTAGGTATATAATTCCTAGCGGTATTCAAATTAATAAAATAATATTTATAATAAATCTTATTGATAAGAGTAAGGTAACTCAAACAAACTGGATGGTGATTCATATATTATTCATTGCTAATGTTGCGCTTTTTTTCATTGCTTCAAAAAATCAATCGTCTTCTAATGTTATAAATAATTTACTATAAGGAAAGAATACAAGAACAAATAAGCTTATGATTGTCCAAATGATCATTAATGCAATAATCAGTGGACTATCCATTACTCATAATGCTATCATTCTAGCAAATCAAAATAATACAATTGGAATTTGAAAGAGTCATGTTGCTGCATGAAATTCAAACATTGGAAAGAACTTTCAAAATCATTTGCTGAGTGATGTTGTTCATTGTTGACGTCATTCATCACGATAGATAATGAGTGCTGCTTCTCATACTGGAGGGAGAATCCAATATCAAATAGCTAATATAATTCATACCAATAATAGAGGTATAAACCATCAGCTATCAAACCTTACATACTCTTCAAATAATTCAATAAAGCTCGTTACGATTTCAGGATTAACAAAAAACTGCGCGTACCGAATGATAAAGATTGTAAATATCAATGAATGAATAAACATTGTGATAGTCGCAAGTCTTATATATTTGGTATCTTCACCTATTTCAGTGAGAGTATTTTGCACTATACGTTGTTTCATTGCTGCATAAGTGATAAAAAGATATCTGGCGTTGGAGCAGTAAAGTGCATATGTTTATTATTAAGTGTATCAAAAAATCAATACGATTGACTATGAAGTAATTGTCTGGTGATTCAGTATTTTTTGCTTGCTATACGATTGAGTGCTGGATTCCCATACATCGTATCACCGAGTACTGGATGTCAAATATATTGTGCATGTACCCTTATTTGGTGCATTCTTCAAGTTTTAATGGTGACGGTGCATAAGTTGATTGTTCAGAGTATAGCATGTTCCAATGACTCGTCTAGATTGAAGATACTCACAGCTTCTTTTCATAATTCATGATTCACAAATGTTTTTCATTTACCAAATTTTTTGTCAAATCATGTGTAGAGTGGCTGATTGATCGTCAGCGTTGTTTGTTTGATTGTTCAAGTCAGAATAGTTTGATATATTTTTGCTACTTTTCTAGTCTTAATAAGCTTATTAAGTTGTTGTAAAGCATCATATGTTTTTGCTGCAATAAGTATTCATGATGTGTCTTTATCGAGCCTAAAGCAAAATTGAGGTGAAAATGTCCCAGTTCGTTGTGCTCAATCAGTTTGTTTCAGATATGCTTGCATAATATCATGCATTGTTAGATCGTTATTGTGTTTTTCTCATGGATGCATAACAATGCCTGCTGGCTTGTTGAATACTAGTCGGTATGTATCTTCATATATGATCATTTTCTTGACTGATGATACATTAATCTTACTAATTTTTTTTGCTTTAGTTTCTGTCGCATCAGAGGCTTTTTTTTCCGTGGTTATACTTTCATCTCGAGTGATCTTATCTCCTGATTGTAGTCTATAGTGCTCTTTAGTTTTTTTGTTGTTTACTTTGATAGCTCATTTTCTAATTCGTGAAAAGATGTCTCCAAGTTTAATTTCCGGATAGGATTTGAAGTACTTTCTACAGAATCTATCAACTCTTTGGTTATGATCGTGCTCAGTGATTGTATGGTCCATAGATTTAGTATAGTTATTTGGTAGAGAAGTGCAATTTGGAGTATACTATTTGTGTTTTTGAGGGAAATGGGGTATGCTTAGAGTATGGATAATTTATGTGTTTTTAATCTCTTAAGATATGGATAAAAAATCCTTAACAATCTTACTCTTGGAGAAGCTCAAACCATACTGGGAATTGGCAGAGTGATTTTTGCTTATAGTAGAGGCAAGTGAGGATGAGACTATGATTGATGGATTATTGCAGTTACTTTACCAAGCATTGTATCATACTTATGCAATCCGTGAGAAAGACCAATTGATGCATGCACAAACATATTAAAAAAATACAGCAGCATGAACGTTTGCAAGAGGAATCAAAAGAGCAGCTTGATAGTGAACTCGATGATATTTTATCTCGTATAGTATAACAGCTATGTCATTAGAAAGTTTAGATAAGAATAATGATAATAAAATTTGTCAGAAGGAGTTGAAGAAAGCACTCGATGAAGGAGTGTTTGAAGATTGAACTATGTTGGAAAAAATATCAGACTATATCAAAAATAATTGGAACACAGAAATGATGCGTTCAATGGAAAAGAGCTTGACGGCTCAAGTAAACAAGCTATCATCAGTGAACTTACAACTGATCTTAATACTGTGATCAAAAATATTAGAGCATGTCTATCATGTAAAGAAAAATGATTAAGTAATGATACTAATCTTACATTTGGAGATCCTAATAAATTCTTTGTAATTAGTCATAATAGTACAAACGAGTGAAGTTATGCATATCAACTTGTACATCTTTTGGAAACGACTCAGTGAAAGAGTTTTGTTATGGATTTAGTGTATGGAAAATCAATACCTGATGTGCTGACTAATCATATATTTACGGTATGTAATAAACTACAAAAATTGGATACGAATACTCTCAGTATATTTTTACCAGATAAGGTCATGAGACAATCGGCACTAACGATAACTAATCTTCAGGAAAAGATTATAAAACAGTATGGTGATCAGTTTATTATTGAGCAACAGACGCTAGATGTTACGCTACCAACATCATGAGCAGCTGATGGATATTATGAATTTTTAAATAATAATCGATGAAGAGTCACCTGAACCCACACCCTCACCTGATACACCATAAAAATTAAACAACCATAATGTCAATTACAAAACAATAAAAAACAAGCTCTTAGTAACTTTGCGGTTGTCAGCTTTTGCAAAATTGGAAGTTTTGAGTATAGTTTATTCTTATGATTTATATATTTATGGTAGAGTATGGTCTTCAATTGGATTATTAATAAAATTTCGTGAGATTATAACGAAAAAGCACTAAAGAGTACGCATATATTGGTTGAACAAATAAATAAGCTTTCAGACGAACGGGACAGTTTGGACGATGATGCTATCAAAGCAAAAACACCTGCATTCAAAGAAAGAATTGCTGCATGAGCATCGCTTGATGATATCTTAGTCGAGGCGTTTGCAACGGTCAAGCAAGCATGTAAGAGAATGGTGTGAAAAGACTATGAAGTCAAAGGTGAAATGGTTACCTGGAGTATGATCCCATATGATGTACAGCTGATTTGATGAATTGTTTTGCATCAGTCCAAGATTGCTGAGATGAGGACGTGAGAATGAAAAACGCTTGTGGCGACGTTACCTGCGTACCTCAATGCTCTTACTGGGAAGTGAGTGCATGTTGTAACGGTCAATGATTATCTTGCATCACGTGATGCAGAATGGATGGGGCATTTATATGCATGGCTTGGCTTGACAGTCTGATCTATTACTAAATCTGTGCCATTACAGCAAAGAAGAGCAATTTACGCTTCTGATATCACCTATGTAGAAAATTCTGAGTTGTGATTTGATTACTTGAGAGATAATCTTGCAAAAACTGTTGCAGAAAGAACAATGTTGTGGAGACCGCTTAATTATGCAATTATCGATGAGGTGGATAGTATTTTGATCGATGAGGCAAGAACTCCTCTGATTATTTCTCAACCAAGTGATGAACCAACAGAAAAATATGTGCAATATGCACAACTTATTCAGTTTCTTGTACCGTCAAAAAACAAGAAAAAAGTGAAACAATGATTTCTCAAAGAGTTACTCGGAGATCTGAAACAAGAACAGCAAGAAGAAGATGATGGGTGAGATTATTATATTGATGAAAAAACAAAGTCGGTGACGTTGAGTAGTAACGGAATTGATAAGTTAGAAAAATTACTGAAAGTAGACAATATCTACAAAGACTTATGATACGATGAGATTCACCATATTGAAAACGCACTCAAAGCAAACGCAGTCTACAAAAAAGACAAAGACTATTTGATTAATAACGGTGAGATTGTGATTGTTGATGAAAATACCGGTCGTACCATGCCTTGAAGAAGATATTCAGAAGGGTTGCACCAAGCGATCGAAGCAAAAGAGAAGGTAATTATTCAAAGAGAATCGAAAACTCTTGCATCGATAACGTATCAGCATTTCTTTAAGCAGTATAATAAATTATCTGGTATGACAGGTACTGCATTGACAGAAGCTGAAGAATTTGAGAAAATATATGAACTTGAAGTGATTACAGTTCCAACAAATAAACCAATTTTGAGAGTTGATAAAAACGATAACGTTTATTTCAATCAAAATGCCAAATGGAATGCAGTAGTTGAGTATATTAATTTTTATCACAAAATATGATTACCAATTTTGATTGGTACATCGACGATTCAAACATCAGAGTTAATGTCACAATTATTGAAAAAAATGACCTTGCAGCACACTGTTCTCAATGCTAAATTTCATGAACAAGAAGCAATGATCGTAAAAAATGCTTGAAAAAAATGAAGTATTGTTGTTGCGACTAATATGGCATGACGTGGTACAGATATTAAATTAGAACCATGACTCAATCTTGTGCTTGCCAATAATTATGCTCGCTGGGTTAAAAAAACTGTTGCTGGATGATGATGAGTAAGTCTTGTTGTGTATTCATCTATGGAGTATGAGTGGTTATTGGAAGCATTGCAGCAAGAGTTAGAAATACGTGATGAAGTATTCGATAAAGCTCTTGGTAAGTGGGTAGAAAACGGATGATATCGTCTTAAAATTTCTATGAATACTTCCAAAAAATCTAAAGAAGATGCTTTTGCAGAGGTTGTGATACAGCAAGCACAACAAGAATCGGTTGAGTTGGACGAGAAAGATATACATTTTTGATTATTTATTTTATGAACTGAAAAGCATGATAGTAGACGTATAGACAATCAGCTTCGTGGACGTGCTTGACGTCAGTGAGATCCGTGAGTGTCTCAATTTTTTGTGGCTATGGATGATGAGATTATGCGTAAGATGGGATGAGACAAGATTCAGTCAGTTGCTAGATTGTTGCTTTCACAAGAGCAGTTGGAGAAAATGGCATTTACCCAATCGCAGTTTACGAATTCTATCAAGAAAGCACAAACACAGATGGAATGATGGCATTTTGGTATCAGAAAGCATCTCTTTGATTATGATAGTGTGATCAACAAGCAAAGAGAAAGAATTTATGCAAAAAGAGATCAAATTTTGGAAATAGAAACTGTGCAGGATACTGTTACACCAAATGAGGAGATTATAGAGCTTGATGTAATTGATGAAGTGAAATACTTCATTGATGAAGTTGTTGATGACTTATTGCAAGGGTATGCATCCGCGCATCAATGGAATATTCCTGAATTACTTGAGACCTTGCAATCGATTACTGGAGCAACATTTTTGGAAGAAGAGTTTGCGTGATATACGTCAGCATCGAGTTTAGGTGCGTCACTCAAAGAAAAATTACATGAGTTGTTTGATACCCACATTGCATGAGATCGTGTAGAAGGATCTGAACCTGATCCAAAACGTCAAGATGCTATCAAGGATTACTGTAAAAGAGTATACCTATATAGTATTGATAAAAACTGGATGCAACATATTACAGATATGCAATATTTGAGAGAAAAAGTATGATTGTTTGGTTATGCACAGCTAGATCCATTGGTTATTTACAAAAAAGAGGCATACTATAAATTCCAGACACTTCTTGCAACGATTAGAAAGGAAACACTTGGACAGATTATGAGAGTAGATTTTACTCTCTTACAATGACCACAATTAGTGATCAATCCACAGCAACCTAAGACAGTTAATATGGCTGATATTCTCAAGGCAGTCAATGAGTGACTCAAAAAGAATCCTGAACTTCTTGAAGAGGCAAAACAGCAGCAAGAAGCCTATAAAAAAGAACAACAAGCAGAAAAATATAAGAGTACAGATGATGTAGAAGTGATTGAATTAGAGGAAGAATCTGCTGAATCATCTTGATGAATTGATTTGTCTGCAACAAAACAAAAGTTAAGACCTAATGATAAGGTTTCTATTCGTTATAGTGATGGACGTGAGGAAAATAATGTAAAATGGAAAAAAGTAAAAGATCTCGTAGCTTCATGATGAGCGAGTATTATAAAATAATAGAACCTCTGAAACATTACTTTTAAAACGATTCTATACAACAATTATGTGTTATTCTATTTATAGGATTATATGTAATATAGAGGTTCCTTGAGGAAGTTCTTCATGCGGGAAGCATTTTATTTCATCAAATTTTATCCCTTTTCAGACCTTCCTAATATCTAATATATATAGTATGTAAATACTTTATTTTATTATGAATGTCAGATGAATAGAAAACTGTTATGAGCATCATTAGTATCCTTATGATTGATTAGTGGTTCATTGTTTGTCTTGTTGTTTTTAATAGCGTATGTTGTTGAGTGACAAGAGTTTTCATTGCTATGATGAATTATCTGAGTAATAATTATTAATACTCTCATGTGGTTAATTGCCCCACGATTTCAAGATTTGATGCAAAGACGGCTGTATCGTATGCATTGGACAACCTATGAGGAGTTTGCAAAGTCGGCACCAAAAGCAGCGCAGATGCTCCAAACACTTTCTCACCAATATAATATTGCGCTACCAAAACTATGAATTATTAACGATAAAAATCCAACTGCTTTTACCTATTGATCTGGTCCCTGGAATGGGAGAATTATTATTTCTCAATGAATGTTTGAGTATTGTAATGATGAAGAGATAGCTGCAGTTATGGCACATGAGTTCGGGCATATTAAGCATTGGGATATTGCAATTATGACTCTAGCATCAACATTATTACAGATTATTTTTATGATTTATAGATATGCTCGTAGAGCATCACAAACAAACACGCGTAATAAAAAAAATCCATTTCCACTGATTGCTGCAATTGCCTATATTTTTTATCAAATATGACAGTTTATTTTATTGTATTTGAGTAGAGTGAGAGAGTATATGGCTGATAAGTTTGCTGCGCAGCATACAGATGCAAATGCGCTTGCATCAGCTTTGATTAAGCTAGCCTATGGAGTGATTAGTAATGAGAGTGATGAATGAGTTGCTCGTGCAACAATGCAATTATGATTGGTCAATATCGATCAATCTAAGGCAGTGTCGATGATCTATCATGATGGAAATATTGATTGGCAGACACTTGGGAAGATAGCACTGTATGATTTGTATAATCCATGGGCATGACTGTTTGAACTGATGTCAACACATCCAGTTACTTGAAAAAGATTAGAAGCATTGATGCAGTATACAACACGCCCAATTCTTGACTTTGCTGAATTGAGAGCACGTTTTCCATTGGATAAGGCAAGAATGCACAGGGTAGTATGGTCAGACATTAAAGCATTTATAGTTCCACCGATTTTTTGATTACTCTTGAGTGTTTTATTGGTTTCAATTGTATGATTTAGCTGATTGTCACTGATTTGAATGGTGTTGATAGTTTGGGGTAGTCTTCTTACAGCAATTGCAATGAGGAAATTTGGTGATACAAATAATGAGGTAACAACGATCCGTGCATTGATGGAAGATCCATATGTGTCTCCGTTCCGTGGGAAATCAGTGAGTATAGATGGTGAGGTTATCGGAAGATGAATGCCTTGATATGTGTTCTCTGAAGATGTTGTCGTACAAGATACAACATGACTGATCTATGTTGATCATCAATGAATGTTCGGTTGGTTGAGTAATTTATTGTTTAGTCTTTCACAGGTTAAAAAACTGATAGGACAACAAGTGACTGCTCGTGGATGGTTTATAAGACACCAAAAATCAATGCTTGTTTTGCAGACCTTAAAGGTTCATGCTACCCAAAAAACTATCAATGCATATAATAAACTCTATGCGTATGCTCCTGCTTGCATATTGATTATTGTATGAGTCTTGTTGTTGGTTGTTGTGTAGGAGATGATTATATATTTGGGCCAATTTTTCTTATTTCTTGTGCTATTGTTGCTCAGAGAAGTTTAGTAAATGGATTCTCTGTTCAGTATTCAAAATCATAGTGTAACGGCGTTTCTATACTTGCGACATAGACAAACGCATCGTTTCCTTTTTCCACAAATCAACAGTCATTTATGAGTGTATCTAAATGTCAGGTTTTATTTCCTGAGTCAGTAATTGTGCTGTCAGCTATATATCTTAGTCATCTTCATCTAATAAATTGTCCGCGCATGAGAGTTTTTATATTTTCTCAGTACGGTCATTGATAAAGAATCTGCACCAATGTATCCAAAAATTCAGAAATTGTAGCACAACCTCATCCTTTAAAATCTTCGAAAGTATAGTTAATATGATCATCAAGGACTTGTACATTTTTGTTGTAAATTTTTTCAATCAGCAAATTTATGTCTCAATATTGTTTGAGTATCTCTAGCACGATATTAGTTGCTGTATTATCTGATATTGTTATCATTAAGTATATTGCAAGTTCTATACTTATTGTTTGAGGATGCTCCATGAGATGTAATACTCATCATGCTGACACCTTATGATGTTCTTGAATCGTGATTTGTTCACTGATATTCTTATGCAGATGATAGAGAAGATCTGCAAATACTACTTTTATCATTGATGCAGTAAAAAATTGTTGTGATTTTCAGAGGTATGACGTTTTTTCTACTACGCCAGATTTTTTGTTGATCTTTACTATTCAATAGATTAAAGGATTTTTATTCATGAGCATTATACGCTACTAAAAGGTAATTATTGCTTCCCCAATGAACCTCTTATTTTACATATCATTGTGTAAATACGGAGATATGTAATTATAATATACAACCGTTTAAAAAGCAAATTTTCTGAGGTTCCTATATATATTCAAATATTGCAAAAAATTCTATTTATTACGTTATGTTTATTTACCATATATTTGTTTATTTTATTAGTTCATACCCTCTTGCTTTTTAAACTATAATCACTATACTTATTTATAGTATAAATATGCTTTTATATAAAGTGTATGCTCTGTGATATTGTTAACGATGTTTTTTGTAGACAGTCTATGTAACTGTCCAATACCATATAACACAAGAATAAAAAAGATATTTCTTTTCGTAGAGCATGCATCATTGATATCAATATTGATATCTCGATAGTTCTATAGGGGAATTTATACTTTTTTATTGTTTATTATATATATATGAAATTTGCTAATTTTGGCTTACAGCCAAAGATTTTACAAGCGTTGGAAGAAAAAGGGTATGATACTCCTACAGAAATTCAACAAAAAACGTTAGAAGCTTTTCGTGCATGAAAGCACATTTTGTGACAATCTCAGACAGGAAGTGGTAAAACTGCTGCCTTTGTATTACCATTGTTAGATGCAATTGATACACAAAAAAGAGAACCACAAGTAATTATTTTAGCACCTACTAGAGAGCTTGCTGTACAAATTAGAGATGAGGTTTTTGAATTATCAAAACACTTATACATGAGATCACTCTCGTGTTTTGGTGGTATAAGTAAGAGAAGACAAATTGAAGAATTGAGAAAGTGACCACAAATTATTGTAGGAACACCGTGAAGAGTGATGGATCTAATAGAATGACGTTTTATCAAGCTGCAATCAATTAAATATTTTGTATTGGATGAGGTTGATAGAATGTTGGATATGTGATTTATTGATACAATTGAAGATATCTGGAATCGTTTAGATACCATTGATCAAGCATTGACATTTAGTGCTACACTGCCTGATGAAGTTTTGTGACTCATCAAACAGTTTATTTGAGATCAGTATGAACATATACAAGTATCGCAAACAGTTGTGGTTGATACTGTTGATCATATGTTTATGCAGGTACCCAATCATGATAAGTATGAGGTATTGCAAGCATTACTACAAGGTAATCCATCAATGAAAACATTGATATTTACTGAAACTAAAATGTGAGCTGATGATCTAGCCTATCGTCTGGATGGTGATGGATATAAAGTAGATGCTTTGCATGGAGATATGGATCAAAGAGATAGATTTAGAACGTTGAGACGTATCAAAGAAAATGAGGTTGATATTTTGGTAGCTACTGATGTTGCAGCAAGATGACTCAATATGAATAAAGTAGATTTGGTTATTAATTACCAAGTACCAAATGATCCAGAAAGTTACGTGCATAGAATTTGAAGAACTGCAAGAGCTGGGTTATCATGAAATGCAATTATGTTTGTTGATAGAAATGAGTTTAGAAAGTTACATGCAATTGAAAGAGTGAGTAAAGTAAAAATTAAACAGATTAATACTGCTGGTGAAGAAGTAGAAAGAACTGATAAGCCACAAAGATGAAAGAGAAAATGATGATGAGGCAGAAATCAAAAATATAGATTTAGTAGAAGTTGATGATGACAAAGATCAGATCGTAGATGATTTCGTGAAAGATCAGCAAGATCTTCTTCAAAGACTGGATCTAGATTTGACAAGTCTGAAAGACCAGTGAGAGCAGAAAGATGAGCAAGACCTGTAAGAAATGAAAGACCAGAAAAAGCACCATGATCTAGTCGTTTCCGTGCTCGTTGATCATGATCTGATAGTCGTCCTGCACGTGGATGATCGTCTCGTGGATGATATGCGTGACGTAGTGGTGGAAGACATAGTTCTAGCTGAACGAGATAGTAAGGAGGGTTTTCGATGACTCTATATGTTTCTATGAAGATGTCTCTTGCAGTGCAGGAGACATTTTTTTGTTTGTGTTGCTAGGGTAAAATAATCTTGAAAATGCAGTGAAGATTCCTATAGTCATGGGCACGTTGTTGATAACTTCTATGGCGATCGTAGCTCAGCTGGTAGAGCATCGGGTTGTGGTTCCGAGGGTCGCGGGTTCAAGTCCCGTCGGTCGCCCCATTTCGTGTCAATCATCCGTAAAAAATTATATCAATCATAGAATATGAGAAGTGTAGTGCTTCTCATTTTTTTATAGTATGATTTTCTTATGTACTTACGCAATACTCATCAATAAATGTCTGAATTTCATCTCACAGTTCATCTAAAAAATTATGCAATGTAGTCGTAAAGAGTAATGGATGCTTTTTGAGTTCTTGTTTGAGTGTCGTAATATCAAAATATTCGAATCAATCAGATGAATGATCTAAACATTGTATTGGTCAATCATATATTCCAAAACAAAGATATACTCTGTCTTTTGCATCTATGGATCTTCATGCAGGATCAGTATATTGTTCTAATGTTCTATAATAATCTTTATGGTGTTTTACCAAAGCAATTCTATTGGTATACGTTCATAGTTTCTTCAGTGCAGATGCATAGTTTTGTCAATCTGGTACTAGATAACAAGGTACTCATAATTCTTCTATACTTTCATGCAATAGTGTAAATGCAGGTGCTTCATTATCATTGACATGTCATCATACAGAAGTATGTAATTGTCATGGACTATTTTTTTTATTTCTTGCACGCTTTTGTAACAGTATTTGTCATGTTGATGTTATGAGGAATAAATCAATCAGATAAATATAGTAGTCATTGTAAAGTGTGTATCTATGCGAATAAAAATCTGCTCTTTCTACTGATTTTGGTTGTGATGATTCTGTACCGTTAAAGATTACTACCTTTTCAGACATGAGAAGATGGGAATAAGATAAACTAGTGTGACAATATTCTTACTGAAGAAAATTTCAATATGTTTTGGAAGAACAGATACAGCTGTCATATATCATGATATATTATATCTAAATATTGACTTTATGTATTATTTATGTATTATAATATTATTTTTTATAGTTCATTCAAAATACTATATACACATAAAAGTATATGATTTGCTTGAACATTTATTTTTTATGCTCTATTAACTATTATGCTTACATTGCCTGTTCATAAAAAGATGCCATATAGTTTCTCTGATAAATCATCACTGGACAAGCTTCTTAATTATTTACAAATAAAAAATGTAAGTCTTTTGGAATATTATAAAAAATGAGCTCTCATGAGTCTTGCGTTATATGTTCTCGGGGAGAGTAGTACCTGATGAGATAGAAGACGCAGTCGTTTTTTTGAGGAGGAATATGGATACTCTTGTTGCTCATACCTCTTATAATATCTCTAGAAAAAAAGATTCGACGCAGAACATTCTACTAACAAATATAGTTCGTGAAAAAGATAAATCTTGTATCTCATTTCAGAAAGATCTGAAATGTAGATTTAGTTCAGGTTGTGTGCATAAGGCTACTTAGATTTCAAAAGTTTTTGTTCAAGGATTGTCATAGGTGGAGCTCATAGTGATCAATGTATTCTAACATAATTGTAACGATAC
>SKJI01000038.1 GCA_007115995.1 candidate division SR1 bacterium | reverse complement strand
TTCTATGAACATGATAATAATTAGCAATATCTTGAACTTTGTATCATAATTGATATCTTCTGTATACGTCCCTACGGGACCATTCAGAAAGCTTGGTTAGTTTGTGCATAATCTGTATATAAGATGTAAAGTACCCAAGTATACTGATTATGCACACAACCTGCTAGTTATTTACAAATTAAGGAATGAAAATATAATGGATTATTTTTTTTAGGATTATGATGCAGTGAAAATAGAGGATATGGTGCGTTATCCATTCAGTACTTTGCTTGTTCTTCAAGAGTAGCATTGGTTACTATTATTTTTTGAGCTTCGTATTGTTCTAACAGAGCATATAATTCTATATTAAGACCATTATTTGAAAAAAGCGTATGCCATCAATCAACGAGTATTGAAATCATTGAGTATTGTGATTAATTAAAATCTCTTATGAAGAATAAAATTTTGTTACAACTTTTCAAGTAAGAATGTGTATAGCTCTCTGCAATACAAAAGCTATCAGCCTTGCCTCAAGATTGTTATTTCTTATTTTTTGTCAACTTATTGCTTATGAGAGTAGGGGCGTTTTTTTCTTTTTTCATGGTTATCAGTATATATAGAGTACACCTATTTATTGTTTACTCTTGCTCTTATGAACTTTCCTACTCCTCATGCTTGTGCTGTATTTCTCGCAACATTATGGTCAGAAAGACATCGAATGTCACTGGAAGATGATTTGCATTATTTGAGAAACTTAGATCTCCCTACTGATGACGTCTTACTAGAATCATTGTTTGGGATGTGTCAGTCTAAAATTTGTTGTTAGAAATTATTTACTAGCGTTACATGTATTGAGTATACAAGTTGATCAATTATTTATATCACTTGAGTAGTGCTCTATATATTCTTGTTGTGGTTTTCATTCTAGTTGAGCATTTCAATATGCAGGCGGAAATAAGATATGAAGGAATAATCATCACATCAAGATGAGGAGCACATGTGATCAAACTATTTCCTTTTTTTCACTCATGAGATATATGTATTGCTCGATAATTCTCTTTTTCAATGATGTATTTTGTTTAGCGTGCATAGTATAGCATTACTGATAAAAATACTTACTCATAAATTATAATGACAAAATCTCTAATATCAAGAGGTATTGACATATTTAATTAAATATACATTTATATGATGCTTTGATAGAATATGAACCATGAATTTTTAACTCTTTTGCAACAGCAATGAATGAGTGAGAAAGAGGCACTCATTTATCTTACTACATTAGAGTTATGAACTGCTCCTGCAAGTACTATTGCAAGAAGAACTGGTTTAAAGCGTGTTACAACATATTCTATATTAAGGGATTTAGAAAATAAAAAAATTGCTCATGCTCTTAAAAAATCATGAGTAACGTATTTTCATGTTATAGATCCTACTAAGTTACTTGCTACCATCAAGCAACAGTATCAACTTTTTGAAGAAAAATTGCCTGAATTAATGGCTATTATTCAAACGTATACAACAAAACCAAGAGTACAATACTTTGAATGAGTTATAGGTCTTAAAGATATGTATGAGGATTTATTAACGAGTACAGTACCTATTCACGCTTTTTTATGAATATCAGCAACTGACCAGGAATTACTTACATATTTATATGAAGAATTTTTGCCGCGTAGAGTTGCGAGTAACATTAGTGCAAACGTTCTAATTCCTGCTGATGAACATAGTAAAGAATATGCTCGTTTGGATAAGAAATCACTGAAAGAGACAAGAATCGTTACTGATCCTATGTTTGAGTTATCTAGCGAGATCAATCTCTATGGACCTGGAAAAGTTGCTATTGCACTCTTTACTCAAGAAGAGATGAGCGCTATTGTTATTCAAAGTCAAAAATTATATGAGAGTTTGTTGAGTATTTTTAGTGTACTTCGAAATACAGTGGATGACAGATAGTATGTATCTATGAGCTTCATGAGATATACTTCAGGAAAATACTCCTGAACGTTTTTGATTTACTGAAGCAAAAGCAGCTCAATATCGTGAATGACTCGTAAAATGAGCTTCTGAATGAATGTTTTTGTATGAGTGGACTGATCAGTATGATACTACTGGAACAGAAACAGGGGGATCTTATTATGATCGTGTTGTTCATAGTCCTTGATATGGTGTCAGTGATGTAGAGTCTATGATTTTGGGTAAGATGGATAAGACACGAAAATCATGCTCTCGCAAAAAAAATCATATTGAATTTGGTGTATCACCCGGGAAAGCAAATAAATTTAAAAACGTCATCTATCCTCATTTTTCACAAAATAAACCATATAAACATATAGATGTTGATTCGTCATGATCACTTATCAACTTATGTCGTAATGAGTACGAAGTCGATTGAAATCAGCTGGTAGAATTTACCTGAATACAAACAGATTGGCGTAAAAAATGAGTAATTGATCATATAGATGATAAAGTGTATTATCGATTGTGATGAAGTATAGGTAATTTTTCTGAAGATCAGGTGATAGAAATTCTTCGTAATCTTTCGTCAGATAGTCAGTTCGTAGGTCGTGATATTATCATCTGACATTTTCTCAGGCCTGAAGAACCCGATAAACAACAAAAAATAGATCAATTAGAAGAACAATATAGCTGACCTGAGGTGCAAGAGTGGATTATGAAAGGATTTGTTGCACTAGGATTGGATACGACAAAACTAGCATTTACTGTAGAGTATGAGCCTTGAATAAGTAGTCCTGATCGTATCAAGGTAGGAGCAAAACTACTTGAGGATATGGAGATAGATATTTGATGAGGAGAGTATGTAGTGAAACATGCAGGTGAACATATCTGGGCGATACGTTCGAGAAGATACACAAAGGAGCAGTTCTGATTTCTTGCTGAAAAAGCGTGATGTTCTTTACAAGAATCATTCACGGCAGATGATGCAAGTATGGCAGTAAGTGTCTTGAAAACACCAAGAAAGTCATTTTCATTACAAACCAAACTTGCCAGTGCCATCGGCGGATCACTGTTGTTGCTTTTTGGTGGTATGGACTTAGGAAAGATGGCTGAAAATCAAAAACGACAAAAAATTAAAAATAATGCAACAGAAGAGATCTTTTTGTGAAATAAAGATTTAAGTGTAGATGCATTTAATAGTCAGGTGACTCATGTTTTATATGATTTGGAATATGTTTATGGAAATAAATTAAGTGAAGAAAAAAAATATATTTTGGAATGATTAATACAAGATTTTTTAATAAAACAAAAACACTATTTTTCTTATTTATCACATTGATGAATGGGACAGGTATACAATACTGATTTATATACACCCACATTTTTGCATAAATTTATTGCTACCTATAAACAAACATTATTGAGCATGCAGATAAAACTAGTACCCTATGATCATTTGGTAAAGCATCAAGAAGCATTACAAAATAGCTATTTTTATGATTGAGATCGTCTTGAATTTTCCGATAGTGATGTTGATGACGAGATTTGAGATTATGTTCACTATACGGGAATTACCCATGTAAATGGTGTTTATGAAAAACCTCAATATTGGCATTATGCATGTGGTATAAAAAATATATGATGAAAGCCGTATTTTGTTCTTAAAACAGCTTGATCTGAATGATTTATTCTCCAACCAAAATCTGCTTATTTGAGATCACAATGAGTATTATGTAGTGGTGATGTGGTGTCTGAAATTATATGACGTGGTGAAGTGAGTATTTTAGCAGAAAAGATTCGTCTTTTTTTGGGCGATAAATATTGAACAGAAAAACATAGTAGTGTTGTAATGAATTGACAAGATCGTATTGCTGCATATATTTTAGATTTATATGCTGAAGGGTGGGACTTGTCTTTTCTTGTTTCAGATTACGCGAAGGATTATCCTTATCGATGGTTTCATGAAGAACTATTAGAGAAATTTATTCATTCGTATATTTTACCAAACTGTCAAACTGACTTGCAAGACTATCATGAATGATATTGGCGAGATCGTATGCATAATATTGATTGGAAAAAAATTGAAAGTGACAGGAATTTGGTTGCAAATTATTCATTTTATGTCGATGCTTATTATGATTTTTTGTGTTCTTATCTTCCAGATCTATGTTTATGAAATCCATCTTGAGCGATAAAAAGTAGTTTACTGAAATTATTTTTGGTTTGAGAAAAAAATCATACTAATTATTCAAAACCAAAAGTAACTATAGAACAAACGCTAGAAGATCCACAGATGATGAGAGCATGGGTAACGAAACATCGTGCTGACTTTATTAAAGCGTGAATAGAAATACCCGACTATCCTGTTGCCATGGAAGAACTGATTACTACCTGAAAAAGAGGAAAATGCATATATAGGCCAACTGATGCTTTTGAAAAAATATCTGGAAAAGATGCGATGTCTAATCCATATCTCAGTGAAGATTTATGATTATATACTGATATTAACTGAAATAAGTATCTCATATGAGTTAATAGAGGTCATTTTTTTTCTCCATCACATTTTGTTGCAAGAATGGATCGTGCTCATCAGGATGAACAATTATTACAGGATCGAAAAGATTGAAAATATTGAAAAGTATATTCATCATCTGATGGAGAACCGTTTTTACCAAAAACACTCCTAACGGATACAAATGAAGAAACTAAAAAAGGCTTATTATATGAATTAAGAAATAAAGTGTTTTTCTTTTCATCGCATGATATGCATCTTATTGTAAACGATTTTAAACAATGGATGGAAGCAATGAAAAAGCTAGAAGAATAGGTGTTACTACTTTATAACAACATAATTATATTGACATATATTGATTTTATATTTTTTTTATTTATGATACAAATACGACATGTCAATAAAAACTATTTTACTTTTTGTTCTATTACTATGAATTTGAAAACTTTATTCCTTACTGGATTGACTGCTTTATCTATAAACACTTTGAAGGCGCAGACCGTACAAGATACAACTAAAAAAGATATTGTTTCGACTTTACAACAAGAAAAAAATGATTTGAAACTCACTCATTTGTATGCATGAAGCTATGCATTTGGTGTTTTTGATAAAGAGTCGCTCGAGACGGGGAAGGTATGAGTAGCATGAAATATCCGTGCGTGAGCGCGTGGTGTTTGGAAAATGTCAGATAAAATTTCTGCTAATGGGTTGGTAGCATATGATCAAAATAGTTGAGAACCTGGAAAGATGCTCTATTTAACTGCTGTAGATTATAAAGCAGCTGAATGAACTGTCATCACGGTATGAAGAACTGCAGATGCAGGGATGCAAATGCTTGCATTACCTGTAGATCCATCAGGACATTTGCTGTTTGCTGCAGAACAAGCAGCGTTAAATCCATGATTGTGAGTAAAGGTAAATCAAAAAATAGGCAATGCGTCAGTAGTCGCATCATGAATGATGAGACAATGAGGTGTAGAACCGAGTATGATGCTTCAATATTGATCATTTTCATGAGTTGTATCACGCAATCCATTGACCAAAAAATTGCAATGAGGGTTGATGTATGCTGCTGACCTTACCGATGGAGCAAATATTTTTAGTATGGCTCGATTGAAGCCAGAATCAGTATCGTTTTCCTCAATGTATACCACAAAAAATAACATAGTAATGTTTGTAAACGCACAATATAATCGTACTGAAAAATCTTTTGATACGTTTTTTGTCTGAGCACTAAAGAGTATGAAACAGAAAAATCAATGAGCAAAGCTATGAGCGTGATATGATGTTGCACAAAAAAATGTCCAAACAGTCTTGTTTGTGACGTTGGGTGGGAAGAGATAGTTTGAGAATTGGATTTTTATTTTGGGTCTAGACTAGCAAAGCTACTCTAAAATAAAATTTCTAAGCAATTGCAATAATTCATTATACATATTTTTTGATCATAATCTACAGTTAAATCTATACTCACATTCTTTTAAATGTAACAGGAACTTATCTTTAGAAACTCAGTTAAACTTACTCAATCTTTTCTTTGTAAAAGACCAAAAACTCTCTATTCAATTGATGTGTTTTTTTCATCTAGCAAACTCATTTTTTCAATGATGCACTCTATAATGTTTCTCATATCATAGATCAATTAATCCGTCATA
>SKJI01000009.1 GCA_007115995.1 candidate division SR1 bacterium | reverse complement strand
TGAGAAACAAACCTAAATTATAAAATACTTCCTTATTAGTTGTGCTCCATCCTTAAATCTGTATATTTATGTCAATTTAACTTGAGTTATAACTACTGACATTTCTACTGAGGTTTAACAACATAATCCCCCTACCCTCTCCTATCAGACAACTTCTTGATCATCGTCATACTTTCTTCGATGAGTGCTCTATTTTTTGCAATAACATCACCAACTACACCAAGAGAAAAGAGATTAAATCAGACCATCACGAGCATCGCTGCTAAAATCAACGATTGGATATTTCAATCTGATCATATTGTAAAAAATAACCAAAAGAACCTAAAAATAAAGAATCATCAGACAAGAAAAAACGGTACACTCGCAAGAAAAAATATTCTAAACGGTTCGTACATCGTATAGACTCTTACGATATTTGCCGTAGATTTTTGAATATGTTGAAAAATGTTATCAAACAGTCTAGACGGACGAGTAGGTGGGTTTGTGTGTATTGAAATTCGGTCGACTTGGAGTCATTTTTTGTGTGCTTGAATAATAGTATCAATCACATAACTAAACTGTGATGTCACATTAAGCACCAAAAGACTCTCCTTACTATATGCTCTAAAGCCACTTACAGCGTCTGGCATTGCCACTCACGCAAGCGATCCCACAACCCAGTTTCATAATCACTGGAGTTTCTTTTTGAGTCGATGAAAATGCGGTGATTTTGTAGGATTTCTATCTCCGATGACGATATCAGCCTTCCCAGCAAGAATAGGTGCGACAAGCTGTTCAATATACTCTCATGGGTACTGATTATCAGCATCAGTATTAACAACAATATCTGCACCCTGTAAGAGTGCATTCGTTACTCATGCCTTAAACGCATTTCCCAATCCTCTATTCTTTCTAAACTGTACAACATGATGTACTCATAATGACTTTGCAATCTTATACGTTTGGTCTGTACTTCAATCATCAATAACTTGATACTCAACAATATCTACTCACGGAAGTGTTGTTGGTAACTCAGAAAGAACAACTGGGAGCATATCTTGTTCATTTTTACATGGAATTTGAATAATAACTTTCATAAATCAATACTAAAAAAATAAACAAAACCCCATTACGATACTCTTGAACGTTTGTGAGATTTATAAAAGAATCCTATCATACCTACAAGAGTAATACATCATGCCGTACCAACTACAAGCAAAGGACTCATCACAAACCCTAAAAGTAATAGATAATATGTCACAAGTGGAACTAGTCAGAGTGATAATGCAATACTCAATCAAGCAATTTCCAACTGATCATGACGTTCATCATCAAGCAATCGTTTTGCTATCCACCATCCTGGTAGACATAACAACACTACAAATCAGATAACCATACGTACTCGAAATAATACTCCCTGATGAGCATCAAGTAGTAAGAGTACAACAGCACAAACAAAGAGCAATACTGTTATGATATGATCACGATACGAACTACTCCACATCAAACACTACACGGTAAAAAATAAAATATCATCAGGCATAACGCACAAGCTCTTCAAAACAAAATCCATCCATTGGTGTAGTTTCTTGTTTTGATCAGACTCGAACATACATTACGTAGTTCTCTCTATTCTTATAATAATACTCATACAAAGCAAGACATTTTTCATCACCAGTTGCAGACCGTCGATATTTTGCTCGTCATTGTGTTGCATCTCATCGTTGATTAAGATCAAACAATCAGGGAGCAATCACTGATGCATGCGTCCATCATGCTATCCAAGGTGAATAATAAATTCATGGAACAACAATGATCGCTGGATACTGAATACGATCATTGATCGTGCTGATAAAGGTAAATTCTGTTTGTTCGATCAATGGATGTCTTACCCTTTGCTGCCAGTATGCATTCAATCCAAACTGTCATAAAAGTACTACTACAACAATTCGATAAAGTAATACTGATCTCTTATGATACACCTTTGTAAGTAAGTAGACAAATCAAGGTATCAAAAACAATTCGATATACCCTATCATTCTTTGAAAGAAAAATCATTCTAATCAGATCCATATACACAAAACAACAAACATGCCTGCATGAAAACGATGCTCACGACCTGACACACCTCACAGCATCCATGCCGTTCAGAGCACTCATCATAAAGCAATAATCACATTAGTCAGCATATAGTCACGAATCGTAAGGAAAGTGCCTGTTCCTCAATAATAATCTGGTGTATGACGCAAAGTTATATACTGCATAATCTCATCAATCATCGGTCGAAACTGAAACTCCAGTAAGCTTCAATACCATCCTACGATTCATCCTCCCAATAGCATCCCTCAGAGCAATAATGCACGACGATACTCCTGCTCATGGTTCAGTAAAAACCATAAAACAAGTCCGACTATTACCAAAATAATCGCAGGTCTATGTGTTACACTCGCAGCAAGTAAACACAATAAGGCAGCGACTAGATATGGTAACGTTGTTTTTCTCAACATCATACCAAAACCACATAATAACAATGCTGACGCAAGGAGTTGTTTAAAATATCACCATCGATATAACTGATATAATACAAATGAGCTCATCGCTACTGCACCAATCCAAATCCATAACGATTCTTTTATCAGAGAACGCGTATACACTCATACTCATAAAACAACAAAAAAAATCATCCGTATAATTCCAAAAAGGACCATCCATGTAGGTCATAAATCTCACAAAAATGTTCATCAAACAGATACTCATAGTGCATACACTATTCACAAAAAAGGCTCATACATACTCTGCATCCATCATGGCAATCCTCACCAAGAAAATGGTTGTGTTTGTACAAGAGTATCAAAAGCTTGAAAGAATAACTTATACAATCATGGATCATATCACAACGGTATCTGTTCTCATCAATAAAATCACAAAGGATGAGCAAATAATAACAGTATGCAAACAATAACTATAAGAAATAAGAGCATATTTCATCATCAACGAGAAAAAAGACACTTCAGAGTCGAGTAAAAAGAATGCTTTTTCTCTGATAGTATAGTATCTTTCAATCTCATACAAACAACTTGTTAGCAATAAAAAACTACATGCTTGCGTCTTTATTCTTTTTTGTTCTCAATGATAGTGATTCTTGTGGACTTACTCATGCAAGATCTCAAAGCATAACAGAGCCATCTTTGATAACGCGAGCAAGTGCAAATCTATCAACACGCAGTAATTCTGTCTCTTTACCTAGCTGTTTCAACGCATTGAGCAGGCTATCATGATCAACAATAGAATAATGTGTTTGCGCAGCAACAGTTGCGATATATTCATTACCAATAAGTTTTTGTATGTTATGGGTTTCAGCATATACTAGAAGCTGCTCTTTGAGCATTTTTTTCTGTTTATCAAGCTCATTTGCTTGTTTTGTAATCTCAGCATACTCATCTACCAAGGAACGTACAGTTTTTTCTCCCAAAAGAATCTCATCATCCATCGATGCATGTGTCCATAACGGACAGATAGACTGATACGCACAGTACTGACACGATGGATTTTCGACAGCAGGAAACTGATCGTCTGTTCACATTGCATGATAAAAACGCTTTGCTTCAATTTCTTGTATTACTGCTGAGTATTTTTCGACAACATCATGTAATTTTTGCTCAGTAATCTCCCACTCATCAAGTGTATTAAAGTGTAAATAGTGTAGTTTTCAGTATATTTTTTCTGCATACTTACCATATTTTTGTTTAATTCACAAAGCATACAATGTTAACTGCTCTTGATACGTATCTTTTTGTTCAGGTGGTAAAGATTTTCATGTTTTATAATCATTTATAATGAGACTCTTTCATTCCTTATCAAGACGGTCAATCACTCCTCTAAACTTAAACTGTTCAGCGTCATCTAAACTAAACGTCATCATAAGCTCAGTAGCCATCGTACGTACATCACTAAATGGTGTGTAAGTGTTTCGATATTCAGTAATATAAACAGTTGCTCTACGATAATAGGACTCCTTGGTTTGTCACTCTCTGAGAACTATATCATTCTCATCTCGCTCTGCTCGCAACTCATCAAGTTGAGTAAGCATATCATCAAGCGTTGGTTGCTGCATCTCATTGAGACGCTTATAGAGTGTTTCCAAGACACTATGTACTACTGTTCACAAAAACAAATCTGGTGATCATGCGGTTGCAGGTTCATCAATCTTATCGATATACTTATAACGATACTTACGCGGGCACGTTTTATACAGAGAAATTTGTGAAAAGGAGTATACAGCCATCTTATGGGTTCCAAAAAGTAAAATGTCCATCTTTATAAATAACTACTTCTTCACCAGATATTGTTGTTGCAGTAACAGTTCTATTGGTTGTTGAAATCATATCTGTATGAATCACACTATCATTATAACCCATTGCATCCCACTGCGCTTCAGTAACAGTTGATAGATCTCATGGATACGAGTCTTTGTATGCTTTTCATAAGGCAATATGAGAATTTCAGTATGGTCATCAAACATTTTCATCATACAATGTCTCACCCATAAATTTCGTAATACGACTCAAACGGCTATCAGTCAAGCTATACTCACCTACTTTGTTGGCATTGTCTTGTGCGATCATATCAAGCAAGACAGACTCGTTTGTTTTTGCAGATGCTTTTGTCACGAGTCAGTTCTCAAATGCAAGTTCAATTCACTCTATCAATGTCCCATATCTATATAATGGCTGATTGAAACGAATCCATCCTTGTGTTCCTCTCCAATCTGGTGAAATAAACAACTCAAACGATGGAATATTTCTTCCAGACCCTCATAGCCATTTTCTATCAGAACCAAGCTGTATCGTCAGATCACAATCGTCTCATACCATATGAATTGATTGAATATCAAGACTATTGAGATGCTCTTTTATTGATATGAGTGCTGTGTCTATGTTCTTCCATTCTGCAACTGTATCTGGTGTGTCCAAATAACACGCCTGAATAATCTGATTCCAGTACTCCTCTAGACTCATTCCAACTTCATCAGCCATCGCTTGCGTCCCATACAATCACAACGTCCATGTAAACTTTCCTTCGTCTTCTTTCTTGGACAATGCGTCTCTATAAAACTTTCATGCTCTTTGACGTTGGAACATCTTTTTGGTATCGACTCAATCCATTTCGTGTTTATCTGCTTCTGCAATAATTGCAATCGAATAATCTATCGCCTCAGTTCTTGCAAGCATGTACTCTTTGGGATAGAACTCCACAAGGTTGTTTGGCAACGAGTCCAAAAAATGTCTTGCAACACCGTCAGCAATATAATTAAATATCGGAAATGCTCACGCCTCCAAAATAGATGCCTGCAATGGCAAATAAAACGGCTTTGCACACTCTGGTAACATCACATACACCACCGATCATGGTTCAATAGACTTACCATCATTCAATGCAAAATGCACAAAAATATCAGCATACTTTCTCAATAATGCTCTATCAGGAACAAATGTCATACGAATTCTTTACCAAATAAATACCTTGTGTATATGTATTATCGTTGAAAAAAAAATAGGAAAATAAAAAAAGTACCGCTTGTTTATACTTGATGTATGAAATAATATACATATAAATACAGGACATAATTTTATGTCTCATCGAAAATCTATGCATCTACAAAAAAAGGCTATTCGTTTCTATAAATGACTCACACGCGAGCAAAAAATGCTTTGACTCTTTGGTCTGTTTTTTCTTATTGTTATTTTGAGACTATTTTGATTACAAATTGTAAATTGATCATACTATCAAGAGCTCCTTGCTGGTCAACACCTTACATCCACTAGACTCGAAGCAAGAAGATGACAAATTTTTGTGACTGATAAATGATGAACAAAAATTCAAATGACTGAAAATGTCGAACTTTTTTGATTATTTGTCGATCCTAAATATATCGTATCTGATCAACAAAAACAAAGAGCTATTGATATACTCACTCCGATCACTTATGATCATTTTTGTGTAGATCATGGTTTAGATAGTCCGACAAAGCTAGAATGTATCCAACATCTCCAAGAGTTTCTCTGAGAAGAACTTCTGCCTCAAGAAGATCTTTATTATGTTTTTACGTGAGACACCTTACTTTTTATCAATGAAGAAGAGTATCAAGAATCAGTACAGTCTATTTTAGATGAGATGACCACTGAACTTATACAACAACGTATCGCAAACAGATATGATCAACTTATTCAATGATGAATGAGAGCAAGAAACTATCTCATAGAAATAACCAATGATGATCTAAAGACTATTCTCAGACAAGAACCCTATAACAGCTATACTGATCTTATTAGCAATCAGTATCTGTATACGCTTCCACTCAATATCACAAACTGAGATGCAAAAGCAGCTGAACTCTGAAGATTATTGAGAAGCTATGATATAGATATTGATAATGCAAGAATTAGATGAGCAATGAGACCGCAAGAAATAAGATATATTAAACTCTTAGATGGTCTTAACGCAAAACTAACAAAACGTATACTTGATGCTAAAAATGAAACAAACGCAGAGAGATTTTGATCTGAACGTATTCCACTGATGCACTGATTTGGACTAGAAAAGTCTGAAAAAAGATACTATCCACATGGGTTTTTTATGTCTCACATCCTATGATATATGGATGTAAATAATAATGCATTTTTCTGAGTTGAACAATATTTTGACAAAGAGTTACGTGGAGAAGATGGAGCCATTATATGACTTGCAACTCCGTGGATATGACAGATTTGAGCAAATAACTTTGATATCAAAGAACCACAAGATTGAGTAAATATCTACTTGACGATTGATCCTGTTATTCAAAAAGAATTAGAATCTATGATTGCATATCATAACTGGTCGTTAGGTTCAGATAGTGTAGCAGTGACAGTCTTAGATCCGCATTCATGAAAAGTAAAAGCAATGGCAAATTTTCCAAACTTTAATCCAAATGACTATCAAGATTCATTTAAAATAAGACCAATACTCCACGCAGAAAGATGAGTAATTCATAACTACTCATATGTAGATATTCCTTTATTTGGTTTATCTTGAAGTACACTTGTCTCATTGCCTATGGCAGAAAGAGAATCAACTCCATGAACAAAATATATCTACGATAGTATTCAATGACCACAAGTATTCGTCAATAGAAATATTAGTTTCCCATATGAACCTGGAAGTATTGTAAAAACACTCACACTCGCTATTTGAGTTGATAGTGATAGCATCAATATGTATGATTATTATGATGATCCTAAATGATCAGTAGAAATTGGTCCCTTTACCATTGCAAATATTGATGAGAAATGTTTATGAACACATACATTTACTCATGCACTTTGGTTTTCATGCAATGTAGGGATGGTAAGAATTGCCCAACAAATGACCAAATATATCTTTTATAATTATATGGATAAATTATGATTCTGACAAGATACAACCATAGAACTTGCAAATGCGCAGGCATGAACCTTACCAACGTTCAATAATGTATCAGTTGCAAGATATTTTAATAATACCTTTGGACAGTGATTTCTCGCAACTCCCCTACATATGGCATCTGCATATTGAGCATTGGTAAACTGATGAGTCTATATCCAACCAACCATTGTTGATGCAATGTTTGATCCAAACAGTCAGCAGTACTTACCACTCCCTAAAAAAGAAAGAAGGCAAGTCTTTAAACCTGAAACAAGTGAACTTATCAAAGAAGCATTAAGATGAACATTTGAGTTTGGTCAGCTACAAAGATTTCAAAAAGATTCTATCAGATTATGATGAAAAACATGAACTTCAGAAATTGCTTATAGATGACAATATCAATCATGAGCATGATGGACTATCTGATCAATAGTATGAATAGTAAGTTGAGATGATCCTCGCTATGTTATTTCTGTTCAAGTCTCACGTCCAAGATGATCACCATGGTGAGCCGATACTGCTTGACGTATTTTTTCTCAGCTGACAGATTTCCTTATATCATACGATAGTATAGATATGTAATAACTTACTATTGACTTTATATTTATAAAATGTATTTTATAGCAACAATTTTAATTTTTTGTTGCAGTGAATGTATAAACTAAGAGTTCTTATATCACTACTCTTTTTCTGAGTTATAATTTTTTGATTTTGGAAATGATTACAAAAAGAAACAATACAGCAAGAAAATACAGCAACACTTATGAACTATATACAACGCAATCTTGTACATATCACACAACGTGATAAAAACTCAACTGAAGCATGAGGAAACAATCAGAGCAAATACACATCCAGCTTACACCCTGATATACTCACAGGAACGAGTTCAATTCATACGATCAAACAAATAACTCAATGAAAGGTAATCATCAGTAATGAAAGAGCACAATTTGAACTTGTAATTATTTGTGATTTTTCAAGTTACTACTGTATGCAGCTTTTTGCAGGTAATCTTATCAACGAACTTATAGATTTTTTTTGAAAAAACCTCCAGATCTCATTTGTATGATTTGCACAAACTTGACAAAATACTCATAATGCTCACCATGCATATAATTGTCTCAATGCAACCTATGCAAGTTGAATTCGTTACCAACTCATAGATATTTTGTTTAACCATACAAATAGTTCATTACTGACGATAGCACAGGCAACTGAGTGATTGGCAATACCGTGATTTTTGTGATGTTTACTCAACCCCAAAAATATCACATCTGATCAGAGTACGTTCCAAGCAAAGCTCATAGAGTTATTTCCACTAACTCATCTTCCATCACTTATTTTTTATAACAAGAACACTGAACAGTGGTATCTCATTCCATGATTATATAATTTGGACGAATTGGAAGAATCGTTATCTCTCATGAGAAAGTAAAAAATGATAAAAAAACTTATTATTACCATCTCAAGCACAGCTATATAAGAAAATCCTTCTAGCAAGCAACCTGCTAGATGTAATGAAAAAATATAGCAGAACTTTGTCACAGTTACTTACTACTTAGACTATATATTTTTGTTAGTTTTTTCAGTGTTTGAGTCATTTCATGCCAGAAGTATTGAATATGCAGCATCAACTCATATCCTATGTAGATTCCCAAACAATATATAACTTGTAATATCTATATAGCTTTTTTGAAGTTTTCAATCTTTACGTTCAAAAATTACATTACTCACATGCCCATCTTCTAAGACAGTACAAGATTTTGAATCATTATATAATTTCATATTTCATTTTCTAGATAACGCTCTTGCTGTTTCATATATGTTATTGAATACAACAGAATAATTTCTACAAACTCATACTCATCAATCTATAAATTCAAAGACATCTCATCAATCAAATGGTAAATCACGCTCATTATAATATGATCATAAGTATTGTTCCATACGTGCTGAAAATCATTCTGATAGTTTAAGCAGTTGACGATGTTCTTCACTTCACATCATATTAGGTAGATCAGCTAGTACATTTTTTCGTTTCGTTTGTATTTTATACAAATATGATACCACACTCTCATTTCATTCTCTTTTTTTATCAGATCAAATTCACTCAATAGCATCAATATATTCAAAAAAAACAGTTTCTAACTGCTCATCAAAATAAATATTTTCATACTTCACTGGGACTAAAGAGTCTGTTTGCATATCAAAGTATAAAAATGAAAAATTGTTAAAATAAAAAAAACTCATTCAGTCATATTTTAGATCACTCATATATGCTAAAATTTTAGAGAGACATACTTCTTTTTCATCTGGTATATTTCACCCAAAAACTTCTTCTAGTATATATTTTTCATCAAAATTATCGTATTTGGGAACATTTTTTTTATATTCATGCTGTCAAAAATTGGCAGATGCACGAAAATCTGGTTTTGTTATGAGTTTATTTCATGGAATATTTTTTGGTTTTAACAGCTTCTTTTGATCATCTGGAAACGGTATAGATCTATGTAATTTATCTTGATTGTGTAAAATTATATATCTATGAACATCAAATTCTATAGATGCTATATTATCTTTTCTTTTGTATTCAAAACATGCCTTTAGTACAGAAAATCTATCATGAATATGAGGTTTAGTGAGGATATTTCAAAGATAATATTCTCATAAAAGATATTCTATAAGTTCGCTTGATATTTCCTGTATTCATACAGATTCTTCAATCTGTTTTTTTTCATATGCTGAGATAATATCGATATTTTTGTAGAACAAATCATATCAAGTAATCTTTTCAAATATTGCAGATATTTCATGCTCAATAGTTTCATTTGTTTCAACAGCATTTATTCAGAGTTTTGCAAGTTCACAGATCGGTCATTCAATTTCTTCTTGAGTAGATTGTTGTAGTCATGAAATATGTTTAGGAGTATACTGATCAGTGTGATTGCTCGTACTAGTAAGAGTATGTTTATACTCTTGATGGTGAATATGTTCTAGACCCATTACTCATAATTAGATGAAAATAAATATTTAGAAATATTACATATAATTACCCTTCAGTTCATGCTGGTCATGCATTTTCTCATACCTGCTGAGCAAGCCAGAATCACATACTTACTACAAACCATGCAAATCAAATAATCAGTAATCAGATTGCTGCTGCTTTGATAATTGCAAATCATTTATTATATTGTTCATCGCTTCATCAAGATGTAACCATTTGCACTCCACCATATATCAATACAATCACAGTTATGAGACCACTAATTCATAAGACTCGATTGACAGCTCATGTGATACTATCTAAGAGTGCGTTATCTCTCTCAATCTCTCAAGATGCTCATCAAATTGCTATTTGTGCATTTGCATCAACTGATCTTGCATCACCAAATGATGAACTCCCTGCTACAGCAATAAAAGGAAAAAAACATAAAGCAACAACACTGATCATACTCATAGAGAAATACCATCTCATTATTTTACTATATCCTCATTGGAGAAAGATGTGTATACAATTTTTAGCAAACGGTATACTACCTCATAGATTATAGAATCATTTTGTTCAAAAATTTTTCTTCATACTACACACTAGAATAAAAGAAACATATACCAGTTAGATAACTATCATGTTCATGCAGGTCATGCTTGTGTTCATGTGAGATTCACTAACCAAAACACTATTGAAATTATAAACCATGCAGTACCAATAAGAATTAATCATACAGCTCATTGCTGTAAAATCGTAAATCATTTTCAGTATTTCTCACTATCTCATGCTGCTGTAACCATCAAAAATCATCAGTACATTACCATAACTAATGCAATTAATCACAAGATTCATAAAATCCAGTTTACATATCACCTCACTACATTCACCAATGCATCTTCCTGACCAGAGTCAGTTCAGATGAGATTAATATTTTCAGCTGCTCAAGAATCTTGCGCGTCAATAAATGGTGTATTTGGACTTAATTGAGCATATGTAGCAAACGGTCATATCAATAACGTCAGTATAAAACCTGTTAGAGTAAACATACGAAGTCCCGTACAATTTCTAAAGATTCTTTTGAATATATTGTTCATAAAAACTTCATGAGAAATAAAATGAAAGAAATGTACTGTATCAAGGAGTAGACAGATTTTTATGCTGTAGAATCAGATGTAACAAACAATAAACTGGTAACACCAACTTTATCAAACATCTATTATCATCATGTTCATGCTGGTCATGCATGATCTCACGCTTGATTGATGAGTCGGAATATAATACTTGCGATAAACCATGCAGTACCAATAAGAATTAATCATACAGCTGCATGTTGGAGAATCGTAAATCATTTTCAGTACTTTTCACTATCTCATGCTGCTGTAACCATCAAAAATCATCAGTACACCAATGCAAGTAATGCTACAAGTCACATAATTCACAACATCCAATTGACTAATCACCTTACAACATTTACCAAACTATCTTCTTTTTGGCTATCCGTACCAATAAGAGAAACATTGTCAGCTGCTCAAACATCTCAGCTATCACTAAATGGACTTGTTGCATTATCAATCAATGACGCTTCAACAGAAAGAGGTAGCATAAAACTCTGCAATCATACAAAAAGCGTACTACAAATTATCAATAATCTGAGAAATAGTTTCATTGCGTCACAATAACTGCAAAAGAATAAAAAAGTATAACGTAGATAGAGCGGCTTCTTGTCATCAAATAGGCAGTGGTAGTATATTAGAAAGAATACCTTCCCATACTCAAAGCGTGTAATGACAAGAAGCATATACAAAAACTACTATACTTTATGCTCATGTATTAGCACTTTGTCATTCAGTTGCTCTTCAAACAAGATTGACTAACCAGAAGATGATAGAAACAACAAACCATGCAATTCCAATCAAAATAAGTCAGATTGCAGCTTGTCTCAAAATAGTAAATCATTTTCCATATTTTTCTTCATCTCATGCCGCTGTTACCATCAAGAATCATCCATACAATAAGATACACAATGCAATAAATGCAAGAATACCAAGCGTCCAGTTGATACCTCATCTTACAACATTAACAAAAGCATCTTGTTGTCATTGACCTTGACCAATAACATTAACATTTTGTACTCATCCAGAATCAGTAGATACTTCATATGGATTTTGTGTTTGGAATTGCCCATGTACTGTTGTAAATCATAGCATTACAACAACAGCTCAAAGCAATAATGTAAATAATTTTTTCATGTGTGTAGTATAATGAGAATATAAAGATACAATAATAAGTATATAGCTTCTGTGTTTTTTTGTCAAATTTTTACTGAGTTTTTTATAGAATAGCATAAAAGATTTAAAAAATCAATGTTTATCTAATTGTTCTTCTAAATGGGAAATCTTCAGGAATACGATATCCATATATTGCACTCAAACATTCCATGATATTTTTTTGTCGATTGAACGGTGAAGAAGCGTAAATATATCAGTGTTCATTTCAAAATCTCGAGAGTTCATTGAGAGTATTATATGTACCAAGAAACCTATTATTAAAGACTGCAAATATCGCTTTTGCTCCAGCAAGTGGTGATGAGAATTCTACCACATCTCCTCTATCATTATTTCATACATTTCAGATATTATTTTTTGACTTAAAATTTCTAAAACTTGTCTCGGCAAATCAGATACAAATTCCAAAATGTGGATCAATACCAGAATCATATGCTGCATCCTGCCATAAATTATGATCTGCAAATGCTCAAACAGCATATGTTCTTAAAAACGCATATGCCCTTTCCAACAGTGTATTTCAATGCATAACTCACAATCTCTCAACAATAACTTTTCTATCAAGCATGTTTTTTATATATTGATGATGGTACGCTTCTGGGAGATCTTCCTGACTCTGATATATACTGATATCAAATAATCTCAACGGATCTATAAACTGACCATTTTTTGCTACTGAAAAATCAAGATATGGATAAGCTGCGTCAATTCATGCTCATACTGTTCAAGGTTGTCATCAACTCATTCCTATAACTGTTCCTCTTGCAACCAATGCTCATTCCTCTACAAAAATTTCATTCATTGGAGTATAAAACGTTGCGTATCAGTACTTATGTAGTATTATAATCCATGCTTGTGACATATCATCCTCCCATATAACTCTATAAACAATTCAAGGTGCTGGAGCAAAAACATGACTACCTTGTGGTAGTTCAAAACGCACTCATAGAAACTCTTCTCACGTAGTATCCAGCACGTACTGATCAAGAAAATATTGTGTAATATGAGGTATTCATATAATAGGCCAAGTCAAATACTTATCTCAATCTTCAATATCTGGTAGTTGTAATAAATCTGCAGCAAGCGTTCAAGGTAGAGCTTTTCATCACGTTGTTGTCATCTGCCTCAGTTGATTGATCTGATGAGCCATTGTTGCTTGTGTTCACCTGACTAATGATACTTGGCTTCAAGCAAGATTTCTTGTTGTTTGCAGATATGCCAATAAATCATACAATGAAGATTTCTGTTGTTGTAAAGATTCTAAGTCTTTCTCTAATAGTTTTCAAGCTTCTCTGTACACCATCTGCGTTCTATGCAACTCAAAAATAGCCTGTGCATATTGTTGCTGTTTTTCTTTCATCGTATCCATCAATGTTTGGATATGCGCAGTCATTATCATAACTGAATCTTGCATGACGAGACTTTTTGCAATATTATCAGATTTTATAAATAATGAAATATCATTATTATTTGATCACCGTCAATAATAATTATTAAATAAATAATATAAAAACCTCGTATATGCTTTGAGATCTTCTCTTGTTTTTTGGTAATCATTATGAATATCATGAATTCACTCTCTCAGTAGTTCAACTTTTCTACGCAAGAGTGCTATCTGTGTTAATGTTTCATGAACTTGCTGTTTCACTCTACTTGACTCATGTAAAATTCTTTCGATAGATTCTTGCACATTACCATACTGCTCTTCTATAACTGCTTGCTGTTCAGCAACTCTTTGATATTGTTCTTCTAGTTGTATAAATGATTGTGATAAGTCTTGAAGATCTATCCTTGCTTGAGCTGTATCAACCAAAGCTATAAAATCAGGGTTTGTATATGCTTCTTCTAAAAGCATCGTTTTAAATGCTTCCATTGAAACTGGAATACTATCAGATATTTCTTCTATTCAATCAACAAAACCAGTAAATCATGTAACAGAAAAACCTATGATAACTCATACACAACAGGTAAGAATTTGACGAAATCTTCTCATTGTAATGAAGTAAATAAAAGACTATTGGCGAGGTAATGCTGTTATCAAAATTCTTTGTGCATCTGACATCAATGGATAACATGCCATTAAAATAAGTACATCTTTATCAACTTTTTGGTTAACAGCATCAGGTACATCATTTGGCCACAAGATCGTTCTCTCAACAACCTCATATTCAAAAATCTCACCGTCCCAAACCACTTGTATAATCTCTCCAGCTTGCATTCTTGGTAATCTGTAAAAAATATGCCCATACGGTTCATTTCTTGCTTGAAGCATATCTACACTAGAATGACCAAAGAGCAATGTATTTCCTACTCTCCCTGGGAGTGTTGTATTGGGATATTTTACCACTCATTGACGTAACTCATCAACAAAATCACCATGTATTATTTTTTCTTCAGATGCAAACGGCACATCAATGATTGGTGCTTGCACTCAAATTGATGGAATAACCAAAAAACGTCATGGTGGCGTCGTATCAAATGGTAAATCATACGACCCAAGATTATTTATCAGAAAATTATCCATAGAATACTCATATAATGATACTCATCAACGTGTTCACTGAACCGGATCTAATAGTGAAAATACTTCTTCTACATTTTGTAATCAATGTTCTATATACTGATGTTTTTTTGTAGTGGTTGTTGCTTCATAAGATCTCACTACAGAAACTCATTGAGGAGAAAATCAAAGAATGTCTTGCAATTCAATCAAAAAAACGTTGTAATAGAGAGCAACAATTCACACGATTACAACTGATAAAACAACCAATAATAAATCTAATCATTCGGTCAGTATCTTTATAAGTTTAGATTGGTCCTTAAAAACTGCTAGTCCAGACATATGTACTCATAGATCTATAAAATACTCTTATCTCTATACTACCAACAACAAGGATAAAAAACAAAAAAATACACTTTTTACTCGCGAGTATAGTTGACACCATGAAAAATACATATTCAATACATTCCTTTCTTGTTTGAATAGCAATGTGAATTGCTGATTTAGTACCAGGAGTCTCATGATGAACGATTGCATTTCTTGCATGAATTTACGAAAGACTAATTACCAGCATTACTCAAGCACCTACACTCTTTGTTATTTTCTTCAAACAGTGACTATCACTTGCAACAATACGTTTTGCACGAAAAGCAATAGATTGAAATTTTTTAGTTGCCGTTTTCTGATGAATATTTTTTAGTATTCTTACCTGATCACGTATCATTAAACGACTGATAGAAATCTATCCTACTCTTATTGCATTATTTTTTGTCTGATTAATCGTGATGAGTGCATACTTTCTCTTTCGTCAAGAAATTACTACACAAAAAAAAATATATCGACAATATACGCTCTGACGATGCCTTCTTGGTGTTTTTTTATGAATACTTATCACTCTTGGGCCAATTTGAACACTACCAACAAGTCCAATATGATTCTTTATAGGATGAATACTCTGAAGCATCGCTATGATACTTCCATGAATTTCTTGATCATATATTCTGCTCATCGCAGGTATCTATCATCCTGTTATTGAACAAGTAAGCATGTTTTCAAGTTGATTAACTAGTGGAAACATAGCTGTCTTCTTTCAGACCATACCCAACTTATTTATTATGGTTCTATGAATTCTGTTATGATTGAGTATAATGAGTAATATTCTCAAAATGCTCCTTACCCGCTATCACAAAGAAACCATTCTTGTACTCATATGATGTATGCTCTGAGCACTACCAAGTATCTTCCCTGAATGGATAGCTATAGAAAAATACATACTTTGATCTGCTTTTGCATTTCTTGCATGAATGCTCGTTATTTATCCACTTATGATTGTCTGAAAAGTTACAAAATAGTCTTCTTAAGAAAAAACTTACCATAATTACTCTATAGAGAGATTAAGAAAAATACACAATACGGTAAGCACAATTTTTTCAGCAACTGTTACGAGTTTGCTGAAAATGGATACTATTGACCCTCTAGCAGTTCTTTGAAAAACATCTTATCGAATAAGCCCAATTCTGTCATGACTACTGTCAGGATGTCATTTCTCTTCACGCAGATATACCGCGTATGAAGCACTACCTCATTGCTGAGTAAGCTTGCACATCACTAGGGTTTACCACTGCTTATAGATCTCTATAAGTCAGGAGAAGTTAGAAGAAAGTACTCCTTCATGCTTCGCGTTGCACCTTTCCTTGCAGAGCAAGTAGTTTTCGTCTCTGTGGCACGTTCCTTTGCCCACCAAATCGTGGAGATCCAAACAACGTTATTGTTTAGTGTGGTGTATGTGTTGGGACTTTCCTCTCTTATGTTTCCATAAAAGTAACATCACTGATAAGACTGTATAAATATGTTTATATACACATTGAATTCAAGTTGAAAGTATATATTAAATATGTATAGTAACATACCGTTTTATTTATTCCTTGTTGATATGAGAACAATTGCGATCATTATACTTATTATTAGTTGAATATTGTTTGTTGGATCTGTATTGCTTATGAGCCCAAAGTGATGATTATGAGCATGAGTTGCAGGATTTTCATGATGATGAGAATACTGAAGTAAAAAATCAGTAGAAAAAACACTGAAAGTAGTTGCACTAGTAACTGCAATCATCTTCCTTGTAGCATCAGTGCTTATACCATATCTTTCATAATTATATCATGCTAATGAAACATATTTTTGAACGTATGACTCCAAAAACTTGGTATGTCTTTTTGGCTATCGTATGGTTTCTCATCAGTATCCATGTTGGATACTTGTATATATCATTTTCTTCAACGGAAAGTCCATGAAAATGATGAACATTTATCGAAGCAACCATTGCGTCAGCTAACTACCTACCATATTCATCGTCTGATGATAATGATAAGTTTTATCAAAGCTTGCTTTTTTATGGATGCCTGTATCCTATGATAGAATGAACAGATATAGTATATCGTGAAGAGCTTTGTACTGTTTCTACAGAAAACTATCAAGTGTTTACTGTCTCTGTTTTACCATGACAGTATCGATCAGATGGAAACGAAATAACACTCAATGATGTATATTTTACCTATAAGACGATTCTCAGAGATAATTATCGAAATTTACCATTTTTGGAATGATTTAGAAATATCCAAATTAGTGCAGATACAGAAACAAGAACATTATCTGTTACATTCCCCTCTCCTAGTATTGATAACACAATCTTCTTTACTCACTTTATAGTTCCTGCACATCGTGTAGCCAATATTTCATATGAGACATATATCAAAGAGTTTCTTACTAATCCAATAAACTCTACCTGTGCAAAGCTCCAACAATGAGTCACAAACAGACAACATACTGTCTTTGACCTCTGAGCATGTACCAACACACTCCTCAGATATTATCAAGTAAGAACGTTTGATACACAAGAAGAAGCTGATGCATATATCACGAGTAACCCTACAATTATTGATCTTATTTTATCTGATGAAATATTTGACTGATATACTCCAAATAATGTTATTCTCAATAGATATATCACATTCTTTTTTAATACCAACGAATCAAGGTTAGATGCATCCACAAGACGTAACCTTGCTGGACTGATCAGATGACTAAGTAACAAGTTTGATGATAATACAATTTTTGCTCGTGATGATTATTTGTTTGATGCAATAACAGCAGACACCAATGTAGATCGAATAAAAGAATACTTTGAGATACCTCAAGAAGAACCTCAGGAAGAGACTGTCCCTGTTAAAATTGCTGAACTTCCTGATCAACTTATTCGAAGATCTCAAGAATATGACGAGCAGAGCTTTATTATTAACGAAGAAATTGATGAAAGAAAATCATTACAATTTGTCTTTACACAACCATTTGATCAGATTTCAGTGACTGCAAATCAGTGAGTAGAATACTTCCCGTCTTCGTACAATCAGGTCGCGCAATCTGCATTTTATAACCTAAGCCCTCTCTTTAGAAATATTCAACAATGACGCAATACATATACCATAAGATGATATGTATGAGAAAACCATATTGAAACTTTTAGTTTTACAGTTTATTACCTTCAACAACCTACCACTACACGTATAGTGACAACACCAATATCAGCACCTAATCCGATTGAAATCATCTATTATACCAATCATGCCAGCAAATCGCTTATAGATAGAATACAGTGATTTCTTACTGACAACGAAGTAGCACAATATTTTTCTCTAGAATGATTTGATGATATCAATGCTTTTGAGTGAAAAATACTCTCTTGAGACTATGATGTAGTGCTCAGATCAATCAACATTGGTCTGAGAAAAGATATTTCAAACTTATTTATTAGTACCAGTCCATCAATCAACCCATCAAGGTACACCAACGAGCAACTCACTGAACTCATCAATAGATTCTTTCTCGCAAATGAATCACAAAAAGAATCAATCAAAAATGATATTAATAATATCTATATGCAAGATGTGCCTCTTGTTATAGTATGAAAAGAACTTGGAACAGTTTCTATTAGAGAAGCTTTGGACTTTACCTATCCAGAAAGAGTATATGTCTTGTGATGGAGAAAAGATTTTATTGATCAGATCAATATTTTTAACCATGTCTCGATAAACCGAGATACTGTATTCCGTCTTGATAACTTTTTTGCTTTTATTTGACAAGCTTTTTAAGTATGCTATTTTGATTAGATCCTCTTCTTATAGTCTTCTTGGCGATAACATTTGTTATCTCAATTTCACTCCACGAATATGCACATGCACGAGCAAGTGACAAACTCTGAGATCCAACACCAAGAATACAATGAAGACTCACTCCAAATCCATTAGTGCATATTGATCCTCTTTGATTTTTGATGATTTTCATCATCCAGTTTGGTCGATGAAGACCAGTACAAGTTAACCCTCATTACTATAAAAACACCCTGAGAGACGAACTCCTTGTCGCTTTAGCTTGACCAGCAACCAATATAATTCTAGCCTTTATAGCTACTGCATTTGTTCTCTTTTATATACGTTTTACATGAGTCACAGGTCTCTTTGAGCCTGATATGATTATTAGATTTTGGGTTATTTTTGCACAACTCAATATTGCACTTGCCGTCTTCAATATGATACCAGTACCACCTCTTGACTGATATAGAATTATAAAGTATCTCTTCCCATCAGCTTGATTCTGGTTAGAAAAAAACACAAAAATAATAGGACTAGTATTTTTATGACTCCTCTTACTTCCAACTCCTGCACGTTGAGGTATAATAAGCATTATTACTACTGTTTCCCAAGTACTCTATTGAATTATGCATGCATTTTGGGCAATAATTATTTTTTAATTTTTTGGTACCTATGATTGATACACTCCAAGCATTAGCAGAAAGATATGAATCGTTACAAGAAAAACAATATGATCCAGATATTGTTATAGATATGCAACAATCCAAAAAGATAAATCAAGAACTAGCTTCACTCAAAGAAGCATATGATTTATATCTTCTTGTAAAAAAACGAACTGATCAACTCAATGAAGCAAAATTACTCTTAGAACAAGAATCAGATACTGATATTCTAGATTTAGCAAAAATGCAACTTGCAGAGGCAGAAGAAAATCTTGCATGATTTGAACAAAGAATAAAAATTGCACTCTTACCCAAAGATCCAAATGACAATAAAAATATTTTCTTGGAAATTAGACCTGCAGCATGATGAGATGAGTCATGACTGTTTGCATCAGAGCTCATGCGTATGTACTTAAGATTTGCTGAAAATCAGTGACGAAAAGCAGAAATTATGGAACATCAAACAACATGAATCTGATGACTAAAATTTGCAATGATAAAAATTGCTGGACAAAAAGTCTACTCGAAACTAAAATTTGAAAGTGGCGTACATAGAGTACAACGTATTCCAGATACTGAATCGCAAGGAAGAATTCATACCTCTACTGTAACAGTTGCAGCAATGCCAGAAGTCGATGATGTAGAAATTACTATCGATCCTAATGATGTAGAAATGGATACTTTTGCAGCATCATCTGCATGATGACAACATGCAAACAAAAATCAAACTGGAGTACGTCTCCATCACAAACCAAGTTGATTAATAGTAATGGGAACTGACTCTAAATCACAACTACAAAACAAAGAAAATGCACGAAAAATGCTCAAAGTTCGTCTCTATCAACTTGAGCTTGATAAAAGAATACAAGAACAAAAAGAAAAACGTTTTGATCAAATTTGAACATGAGACAGATCAGAAAAAATTCGTACCTATAATTTTCCACAAGATCGTGTTACTGATCATCGCATCAAACAATCACGGCCCAATATCCCATGAATTCTTGACGGGAATATTGAAGCAATCCTCGACGCAGTTATTGTGGAAAATCAAATGAAACTCTTAGACAATGCACAATAATTTATTTCTTTCAATAATACCTACATGGAAACTGGAACACAAGAAATTTTACAAGATCCAACACTACTGATTGATCATGTTACAATATTTACTACATTACTTATAGAAAAAATTATAGAATTTTGACCAAGAGTAATCCTTGCAGTGCTTGTATGGATCATCTGAATCAAAATTATTAAGTTTTTATGAAACATGGTTGATAAGCTCCTTGAAGCATCTCATGTTGATAAGTGACTCAAAACCTTTCTTGGTAATCTTGTTCATTTTGGACTCAAAATTCTCTTAGTGCTTTCGGTGTTATCAACTGTATGAGTAGAAACAACATCGTTTATTGCAGTAGTATGAGCAACATGATTGGCTATCTGATTAGCACTCCAATGATCACTATCCAATTTTGCTTGATGAGTCATGATTTTATTGTTTAGACCATTTAAGGTGTGACAATTTATTGAAACGCAAGGAATTATGTGAACAGTACAAGCTATTAGTATATTTAATACTACTCTCTTAACACCAGAAAGTAGAACAACAATTATTCCCAACGGATCAATAATCAATAACACTATCAAAAATTTCTCTAGCAATCCAATTGCTAGAATTGATATAACTGTTGGTATTAGTTATAGTGCTGATATAGCAACTGCAAAAAAAGTGCTCACAGAAATGATAGAACAACATCCTGATGTCCGTATGGATCCTTGAAGCTGAGTATTTGTTAGTGATTTAGGTGATAGTGCTGTAGAATTACTCGTAAGATGTTTCTGTGATGGGCCAGTCTTTATTCTGACAAAATTTAATCTTACTGAAAAAGTTAAACTCACCTTGGATGAGCATAATATTGAAATCCCATTCCCACAACGTGTTGTGCATATGAAAACTGCATAAGTAAAAATCTCCTTACATTCTCTATGAACTTTTTATTATGTCACGTGTTATTTTGGAAAAGATTTTCTCAAAATTACACTAAAAATCAATGTTCAAAAGTAATATTTATAAACCTAATAAACTATCTCAAGTAGATTGTATTGATGACAACGAGCAAAGTTTTGCTCACACTACTGCTGTTGTTGTGTTTGATGTGTTTTGATACAATCTTCGTCATGACAATGTTTATGAGCATCTGCATGATGTGTATCACAATGTAACTTACGATGCAAGACATACTCTCACATAAAAATTAGCACTCATAAGACAACAACTCATACTATCATCCAGATCATATCATGGTCATGATGGTCATGATGGTGCATATCTATAGCTGCTCGAGCTGCATAAATGTGAATAAAGAGATGATACACCAACGGCACAAACGTACATAATCACTTTTGCCAAATAGTTGTAACTTTCTCTCTTAACCGTCATGCGAACAATAAGACAATCCAATATGTTGTGTGTAATATTCCAATCAACGTAATAAAGTTGGTCTCTGGAAATTCTCTAAATACCAACAAGACAAAAATAATTTCAATCAGAATAAAGACTAATAGATGTAATCCGAAATTTTTGAGAGATTGTTTCATAGGAGAAAACTTAAAAGTAAAAAGAGAGGTCTGAAAAGGGAAAAAATTTTATAAAATGAAATTTTTCCCGTATGAGGATCTTTCTCAAGAAGCCTCATTTTTATATATAATCGAGTAAATACAGCGATTCGTAATTATGTAAAACACATCGTGTAGAATGACTTTTCCAGAGGTTGCGAAAAATTTCATTGTTTGTATAGAAATTATAACAAATTACTAGTCTATCTTGTAGAATGAGTAAACCAACAAATTCATTTCTCTCTTTCAAAACTCATCGATTTTGTTATTATAGTAAGTATGCTATTTGACATCATCAATACTTACGACGACAAAACAATCGCCCATCTCAAGCAGGTATGGGAAGATATTATTATCGAGTTAGCAAAACAAGAAGACGCCAAAAAAATCGTCTCATTTCTTGGAAAATGTTGTGTCTTGTGAATTGACGAAACGAAACAGAAAATTCACATTGGGATACCAAATGACTTTGTTGCGTCACAGGTAGAAAAATTTTTCAAAAAATCATTGCAGAAAGCTATGCAAGACAGCTACGACAACCACTATAGTCCTAATTTTGTGATTTATACTGAATTACAATCTTGAGAGCACCAGCTCCAAACAACAATCAAACATCTTCTTCCTCAAGGCAATGAGACACCTACCTTTTCACTTGAAGAGCCAACAATCAGTAAAGAACTCAGTGATCATTTTGGTATACTCTTCGATCCGCAATATACGTTTGCCAGATTTATAGTCTGATCGTACAATGAACTTGCCTACTCTGCGTGACATGCGATTGCTCAAAAACCATGAGAAGTCTATAACCCGTTCTTTATTTATGGGAATGTGTGACTTGGGAAAACTCATCTTATGCAAGCAATCGGTAATTATATCATCGAACACGATAAAAATAAAGTAGTCCTCTATCTTCCCACAAGCACACTGATTGATAAAATTATTGAATGAGTCAAAAAATGAACATTAGCACAACTGCAACAAAAATTACAAGATGTTGACGTTCTAATGCTCGATGATATACAATTCTTGGCGTGAAAAGAAAGAACCCAAGAGATTTTTCATAATATTTTCAATGAGTTTTATACATCCAAAAGACAAATTATTCTCACGTCTGATCGTGCGCCAAAAGAACTCACCACCTTAGAAGCAAGACTGCAAACTCGTTTTGCACTTGGAGTTGTTGCTGATATCAAACAACCTGATTTAGAAACCAGAATTGCAATCCTCCAAGCAAAAATTGCAGAAAAATGAGTGCAGCTTGATCCAGAACATATTGAACTCATTGCACAAACCGTCCAATCAAATATTAGAGAGTTAGAATGAGCACTTAATATTATTGCAACAAGATCAACCCTACTCAATAAGCCAATTAGTCAGAATGATATTATCGATGCACTGAGTACGCTGGGATATAAACAACAACGTACAAGCCACCATCAGACGCAAGCACAACACGTTGCCGAGTGATTTGATGGTGTGGTAACCCATATTGCAAATCACTATGGACTACTCGTCAGTGATATGATAGGCACCAAAAGAACACAAGATGTCTCTCGTGCTCGTCAACTTGCAATGTATATTGCAAAGACACATTTTCAATGGAGCTTACAAAAAATTTGAGCATACTTTTGATGAAAAAATCATGCAACAGTAATCTATGCGATAGAAACTGCAACTACACAACTCAATGAAGATAAACATCTACAAAAATACTATACTCTCCTCATCAAAACATTTGATCTTTAAGGTACTACCAATTACTCTCTTACTCTCATCATATGTCGTGAAAAACAACCACTCATCCACTCTTTGACAAAGAACATCTTGCTGCGTACTGTAGCGAACACAACATACCAGCATTTAGAATCAAACAGATCATGCATGGTGTTTTTGGTGATCATCATATAGATATCAATGAGATTACAACCCTCTCAAAAGAGCTCAGAGCCCAACTCAATGCATCATTTCATATCAACACCCTCAAGGTAGAAAATATCGTTGAGTGACCTGAATCGACAAAGTTCTTATTTTCAATGCCTGATGAAACTATGATTGAGACAGTATTGATGTACCACTGGCATGAAAAAAAATCATTTAAGACCAGACAACGTAAAATCCTTAGATCATGGACCAAACCAGATATTAGCTCAGAAACACACACACTCAATCGTATCACGATTTGTATCTCATCGCAAGTATGATGTGCAGTATGATGTATCTTTTGTGTAACGTGAAAATTATGATTTAAGAAAAATCTCGACTGGTCTGAGATGCTGATGCAGATACAATACGCAAATAATTATATCAAACAAAAATTTGGAAAAAAGGACGATGGAACGCGACGAAAAGTCAGAAATGTCGTCTTTATGGGTATGGGAGAACCGATGTTCAACTATGAACATATGAAAAAATCTATTACCTATATGCTTGACCAACAAGCATTATGATTATCAAAAAGACATATTACTATCTCAACCTCATGAGTAGCAAACGCAATCAGGCAACTCGTAGATGACAAGATAGATGTGAGACTTGCCTTGAGTCTGCATGCTCCAAACCAACCACTCCGTCTCGAACTTATCCCCATGATCGCAAAAAAACGACCACTCGACGAACTCATGGAAACTATCGACTATTATGTCAAAAAGACCTGAAATAGACTCTTTTATGAATACATCATGATTCAGAACAAAACCGATACTCCTGAAATCGCTCATGAACTCGGTCAACTCTTACAAAAAAGAAACGCACATGTCAATCTGATACCATACAACGAAAATCCTGCCATGCCTGAACTCACCACCAGTGAGTTTGATGTTATTATGGCATTCAAGAAAATCGTCGAACAGTACTGAGTCACTGTCACCGTTAGAGACACCCTCTGAAGAGATGTCAAATGAGCATGTGGTCAGCTTGGTTATGAGAAAGTTGAAGAGGGGTTGTAGGTAGTAGATGGTAGGTTTTTTTATAGTTCATTGAGCAATAACTGATCATAAACATTTGAAAAATGCTGAAAAAAAGCATCAATTTCTTCTTCTGTGTTTTCGATACTTCGTGATGATCTGATAGCGTCAAGTTCATCTATGTATGTCCCAGGATATATTCAAACATCTAGTAATGCTTTATAGAGCTGCTTATTAGATCAGTGCTGATTTTTTGTTTTGATTCTCCGTGATACTATTCATGGTACATATAAATTTGATTCCGTCAAAATTTCAATATTCTTATATCTATCTAAATATCAAAGAAACGTTTGCTTAAGATGTTGAAAATATGTATGTTTGGCAGAAAAATCATTGTCTGTAAGGTATCACTGATTTGTATGAAGAGCAATTGCTTGTTGGAAGTCATGTAATCTTGCAGGATGCAAAGCAACTCAGATATTACTATGTTCTCAAAATGGTTCAGGTAGCATTCATGACATAACAACTTGCTGATTTGGATCAATATCTGTCAATATTTTAAGATTTTTCTTGAGTCTTTCTCAAATATAAGCGATTCACAACGATGCCGTATTCATCCACTTGGAAGATGAATATACTAATCAATCAACTCATAATTCAGCAAGTTGAGAAAAGTTAACGATAGGAACATTTCATCAGACTGCTTGTGCTCAATCTATAAGGATATATATTTCTGGATACTGTGCTTTTATTTGAGGCACAAGTGTGTCTATATCTCGTTACTGTCACGTTCGTCTCGATACTCGACTGATCACAATAAGCTTTGTGTCTTGCGTTATCCTATCGAGTATCGTTGTTGATGATACTCAGAATGGAATTTGTACTATCGTATGGTGTTGTATATTTTTTGTAAACGTGATATCTCATCAATCAAAATCCTCTGCAATACAATCATCCGGATACATTGTTGCAATATCTAATTTTTTGGTATTTCAGTAATCTCAATCGTATACACAGATTTGTTTGGTCGCCCAGTTTTCTTGATCAGAAATCATAATATCTCATCATTGGACTCCACATAATCGATACATCATTTTTAGTCATTCTGTAGTATTTCTTGCAAGCAAGATAGAATCAGTACGATCATATCACACAACTGATCAAGCAATGTTTCTTATATGCTCCAGATTGATTTCAGCTGTTTCTCAATTACGTAGCTGAGGATAAATTGTTGGATGTATCCTTCACATTCACGCTGTTCAAAAATAGAGAGGACTAGCTTGATGATTTCTATAGCGTTCCAATAATCATCAATCGTTAAATGCTGTATAAGTAGATGGATAGTCGTTCATATGTTTGCTAAACTGCATTATTCCATAAGAGTAAAAGTGTATTGACGTAGTTGCTACATAGGTCTGAATAGTGAGAATATTGCATAAAATGAAATTGTATTCCCATAAAGTTTACTGTTAAAATTATCAATAGAAAGTAATAATATATATGATAAATAGCATTTCAATAAAGAACAAGAAATATACCCTATTGCTACTTCAAACAAGTCTCGATATATTACTTCATAATTTTTGTTTTAAATCGACTCTTTGGAATTTATTATATATAGTTCATACTACTAAAAATAGTATTGATATTATATATAATAATTATCTTATCATAAAGAAATAAGTACGTTTATCAATTACACCTAAAAAGTATGAAATCAGATATACCTCTTATGCCATTAGATATTTCTGACAAGCAAAAGATATATAAAGAGATACTTCAAGAATACTCTGAACGTGGAAAAAATGATGATGAAGCTCTCAATGATATTAATAGATTGTTGAAAACTATCGAAAATCTATGAGATGAAAACTGAGAAATATCTACTCAAGAACGAGAGAAACTTATTGGTTGAGAGGAGGACCTTCCAAACATGCTCTTATGAACGTTGCTTATTTCATACGAAACAAACAAAGAAGAAGGTAAACAGTTAAATAGACAAACACTTATAGATAACATTAAGAAAGTATTATTCCAAGAAAAATCACCAATACAACAAAAACTCAATAATCTCAAATGAACCTTTAGCGAAAAGACGAAAACCGTATTGAAATGATTCAGTGGATTGAAAGAGTTTATAGCCAGGACTAGTAAAAATATAGTGAAACCTATTAAAGAAAATTCCCGAAAATATTTACAATATATACAGATTATCACAGGTCTTACTATTTGATGGCATATGTGAAATTATCTAAGCATGAAACTTGATCAATATAAAGACAAAAAAGAACTCACCAGCAACCTAGAAAACGGTTATATCGAACTCACACCAGAACAGCAAGCAAGTATTGAGAAGATTGATGAGCTCATCAACAATGAGTTTATATGAGAAGAAGTTTCACGGCTCTCAAGTGATGGAACACAAAAAGTAGGTATGCGGAAACGTCCATATGTTGATCGTCTATAAGACTGAACTCAATACCATCTTATCAATAGTAGACTAGGAGATTATGAGCGATTTAGTACGAGTAAACAAACACTCAGTATAACAAAACACCCTCATATCAAAAAAACAACAGCTCAGTTAGAAATAAAAATACGTGATCAAGAAACTAATGAAGAGATTACTATCGCACTCTCTCCAGAGGAAATGAACAAAGAAACTAATAATTTTTTCTCATCAGCAGAAACTATACTCACTAAGAGTATCAACGAAAAAGAGCAAGTAAAAGAGCAGAACGGTATAGAACAACAAAAGAAACTCAAGGCAGAACTCGAAGCTAAAAAAAGAACTACTCAGATCAGTTGAATCAGAACTTCATGAAGTAATCAACGATTAAACTCCCATCTACCCTCTCTGCAACACAAACACTCTTCTTGCTACTTGTTGGTCGTTTCTCATATAGAGTTGCGATGGTTGTTGGACGGTATATCAGAGTGTTTCTGCATGCTCAATAAATCACAGTGACATATCAGCTTCAAAAAACGTCCATTGTGGATAGGTAATGACGATTGGAACTGTACTACAATGAGGATGTGCAGCGATATTACTCAGAAATGTTGTATACATCGTTTGAATATCGGTAATTTTTTCTTGGAGTTGCTGTCTGGTGAGATTTTGAACGGATTTTTTGGCCATGATTGGTCCGAGTCGTCACTCTGTAACAATACACGATACATGCTGCAAAAACGGAGCAACAAACGGTTGCATCACATCATGTTTAAACACCGTAAACAACGCATCAGTTGCAAACAACTGGTTGTTTCGTCGTGGGAGATTTTGCTTGGTAGGCGTTGGATTGATATCAGAACAGATTGTGTTGTACCCAAGTGCATTTGCTACGAATCAGGTCGTCCCAAACCCGCAAAACGGATCATAGATTGTCACGGGTGATCAATGCAATGATAGATGCGCACATGCAATACTGATGAGTTGATGCGTAAGTTTTGCGGGCATCATGCCAATCTGCATACCACGCACAGGTTTCTCAAAATCAATTGCTTCATACAATGGGATATGCTGATAATGCTCTACATGACCATACAACTCATATCACAGTGCAATAAGTTCTATTCATCATTCCTTGATTTCTTTGTCTGTATGATGGATGGCAAGTTTCTTGAATCTTTTGACGCCGTAGTTTTTTTTACAAAACGCTCAGAGTGCTGTATCAGTAACACCCAACAACGTACCATGCTTCAATATCTCTCATAACTCCTCTGCTGTCACAACACGTCATCGTTTAACCGATCATCCAAGATGCTGAAAAAAGTCGTGCAAACGATCAACCTGCTCATCTGCAACATCTATCACCACGCAATCGTTTCACACTTGTTGCGGAGCAAATCACCATACCGACCATTCAAACATCGCTAATTCTTTCAAACGTCACAATACTGCAAAATATTTATTCATCAGTTTCTAAAGGATTTCACAATAAATAATCTATTGCAGCGTTCAGTTGTGTATCTTCTCACTGCTCTCTCCACAACTCTCTATCAAGCTCAACAGTAATTGATGGCTCCACTCCTGCTTCGTTGATATTTTTTCAACTTGGTGTATATCGATTTCAGATAGTAAATTTCAACGATGATCAATCATGCTTTTCTTGTAAAGACTGAATTGATCATTTCCCAAATGTTCTTGTTCATATAATCGTCCCATTCCCACGTTCTCTCAATGATGCAGCAATAATTTCAGATGCAGATGCACTCATACCATCAACTAAGATAACAATCTCTTTTCATTGAAATCATCTATGACCTCTTGATCTAAATATTTCATCATCAAAAATGGAATATTTTGCTGTAGTAATCACCTCGTTTCTTGGTAAAAAATAACTTGCAAAATCTACTGCTATAGGCAAATATCATCATCAATTTCATCTTAAGTCAAGAATGACACTATCTACTTGTGCAGGATCAATCTCTCTGAGTACTCTTTGAAACACTCTCATTGTATCATCACCAAATATTGAAACTGTAAGATGAAAAATATTTTTTCCATCAACCGTCAGTAATTCTCACTCAACTGATGGCACATCAATAGTATCTCTCATTACTTCAATTTCTAGGAGCGATGCTCATCAATCTTGCATTCTCATTATTGTGAGGATCACACTAGTTCCTTTTTCTCCACGTATCAGTGAAACTCACTCGGATAATGTTAGATTATCCGTCATCACCTCATCAATTTTTATAATGATATCCAACGGCATAATTCATGCGTGAAATGCTGGAGATCATTTGAGGACTGTTTCAACCATAATTCATTCATCTCTTTTAGTAACTACCGCTCCGATTCCTTCAAAGTTTTGACTTCATTGCATACCTTCATCAAAAATCTTATTTTCTTCTGTCGTTAAATATACCGTATACGGATCATCTAGTGCATTTACGAATCCTTTGAGTGCATTTTCCAACATTGCAAATGGATCTAAACGCGTTTGATCATAGTATGCTACCGATAATAATTCATATAAACTATGAAATTTTTGAAAAATATCTTGATACTCTTCAAACATACTTGCTGTATTGTTTTCATTAGCTGATTCATTGAGAATATGTTGTTGCATAACTAGAGCATCCCAAGAATACAACTGCACAAATGGTAAGCTCCCTACTCTAAAAAAATAGATATATATACCCAATACTCACAATACAAGACCAAAGAAAAAGTTTTTCAATCACATTATTTATAAGGTTATATCTTCAAATAGATGAAGTATAGTATTTTGTTTCACAAAAACAACATCGATTGTTTGTAATTTGGTTGTTGGGAATTTGGTTGCATATGCGCGTATTGCTGCAATCAATGTACGTACCTTCTTGGGCGTGATATAGTTCTGTAAATCTTTTACATACTCTACTACTTTCACTTCAATAAATCTACGATACAAGTCATTTTCTACCACACAATCTATCTCTCATCCACGAATCGTATAGTTTCTCACTGACAGTTCGTATCATTGACGCAGATAATAGTCTATCGCAACGCTCTCACCACGATATCAGAGTGTTTTCTTGGAGATACTCATAGCAAAACTCTACCGATCCCTACACCAAAAAACAACCAACGACCGTACAAAATTTTATAGAATGTGTCAATGATTGTATGGGGTTTGCAATAACAAGCCACCTGACGATTTTCCGTCTACTGAAGTGGAGGGGATAATTCAGGATCACGATAAATCGTAAGAATCGGAAAGGTTTCTTTACCAATACTTTGTGATGATTCTGTATATGATCGTCACTTTTTTTCTATAAGTTTATTGATAATAGGGAGTGAGGTACTCGATCTTGCTTTACAGATGATTGGTTTAGAGTTATCTACACCTTCTAATCCGCTAAGTAATGCATATCATAGTTGTAGTGCTGTCTTGCTGTTATCTGGAGCTACTCGATCTGAGATATAGACATGATCTTTGTGTTCATAGGCAAGGAGATATCACTTCAGCATGGATTGATCATAGGATACAAAACTGAGATTACTTCTCTGTTTAGTGATAGTGTTGATCAGTGATGCTATGATCTCAGATCTCATAGAAGGGTATCCTGCAGAAGCACCGATAGAACCATATACTTTTTTTTCTAGCTGAGCAACGGGTCGTATATCTTCTGGTCAGAGCTGATGTAATCATGATACTTTGGCGATTTTCTCATGTAATTGTTCAGGATTAATTTTAGGTAAGTCTATGGTACCTGTATTCACACCATAATTATCTGTATAGCTATTGGGAATAGCAGCTACTGTTGTATTTGCTTGCGATCATTGTGTGATGTCTATTTTATTGTGATTTGCACCACACTGGATGTGTTTTGAGTTGATAGCAATATCTTTGGGTCATCTAGGGTGTTTTGCTATATAGTCAGCAAAGAATTTTTGATATATGTGTTGTACTAGTTTTGCATCTAGACCATGATTTCATATTGCTTCTACATTATCTATAGTGATAGTGTATTGATCTGGTAAGCCTGAAATTGCTAGAGTATTTCATGACTCAATAGTTTTTTTATTACTCTCAAATAATTGGTTTGTTTGTTGATTGAGTGTGATTCGACTATTGACGAGCATTTTTTGTCCTTTGCTGATAGTAAACTCATTGGAGAGTGGGTTCATCATTTGGACTACTTTCTTTCCATTTCCATCTGCAAACTTATCACAGTTTATACCGTTGAACCAGCTCGATGGATCATTCATAGCAGAGATTATTGCAGTAAGTACTGTGAGTTTTTTCTCAGGATACGTTTTTTTTAAGATTTGTTTGATGAAGTACTTTTTTTGATCATGACTTAGACTTACCAATCATTGTGCGTGGAATTTTTTATAAGAGATTGATGCTGCTCACTTTTGTGTTGCAGTATGGTTGTAATTGACGATAAGATTACTGATAGAATTTTTATCGCTTTGCTTGATAAAATCTTCTATAGTTCATAGTAAAGTATTGTCTGTGTCTATGATATAGTGTTGTTGGTATGCTTTGAAATAATTGAGTTGATCGATACTACCATCAATGAGAGCATGTACCAGGTCATCACTCGATAAATCGATATGTTCATGTTCAGTATAGTGGGAAGGTAGTAACTGAGTATGAATATCAGTTGTTGCATGACCATCTTTCATAGACCATATCTTATTAGGATGTTGATACAGATCTATAAACAGCATACTATTTGATCTAGGATTAAAAATGCCCTGACGAAAGTAATCATAGACTTGCTGATCTCTTAGATTACTACTATGTTGTAGTGGTGATAATGTCTGTAGCGCTTGACGATTATCTACTATATCTTGTAGTTTTGTCAAAAGACGAAGATTGCCATATTGGTTATAGAGCTGCTTGTGTTGATGCAAGGTCATACAATGATTATAGAGCTGTATAAACTCAGGATCTGTGATTTCTTGACCATCTATGATATCTTTGCATGTACTCAGAATATTGTCGTCATACCTGGTCAAAAAACTATTAAACTCTTCATAGCCAACTTCTGACTGCCCTACTTGAGCTAGGATATTTTTGAAAAAAATCGCTACTGTCGTGTATCATTTGTTCGTTCGTGATGTAATGATACTGTCAAGTCTGTCATATTGCTCGAGTGCATCATGAATCGAACGTATCTTCCCTCTACGAGAATCTACAAAGAAATACTCCATATCTTCATACTGTCCATATTTTGATAGAAATTGATCATATTTTTTTAGATCCTGAGTAAGATCGTCATCGTTTATTGTTTTGAGGAGTTTGCTATAGATGTCTAGCAGTGTTCTGTGATATGTTGTTGTATCATTTTGAGTGATATTTTTGTAGAATAGTCTTTGTTCTAGGAGTTTTTTGCATCATGGATGAGTAAGAATCTGATAAGCATTTCGCGATTGAGTGAGTATCGTGATCGTATTGAGTATCTCGGGATTGTGGAGATGGTTTATGACGATATTTTTGAGTCATGGATATTGAATGATAATATTTTTGTAATGTTGGAATATTTGTTTGTTAACTTGTTCTGGTGGAAGATCTTTACTGTTTACATACCTCAACTCCAACATGTTCATATAGATCCGAGCATAATATAAATTATCCTTCGCATTCTCAAAACTTAGTGATGCATGCTCTTCGATATTCTTTTTACCCACCATCCCCAACTCCAACATCTTCATATAGATCTGAGCATAATATGAATTATCGTTCGCCTTCTCAAAACTCAGTGATGCATGTTCTTCGATATTCTTTTTATCCAACACCCTCAATTCCAACATCTTCATATAGATCTGAGCATAATCTGGATCCTTCGCCTTCTCAAAACTCAGTAATGCATGCTCTTCGATATTCTTTTTATCCACCATCCCCAACTCCAACATCTTCATATAGATCTGAGCATAATCTGTAAATAACTAGCAGGTTGTGTGCATAATCAGTATACTTAGGATCTTTTACTTCCTATATACCAATTATGCACAAGCTAACCAAACTTTCTGAATGGTCCCGTAGGGACGTATATAAAAAAATAAGATTTTTTAAATTCATTAAAACACTCTAACGCTTTCTCACACCATGTATATACTGTTTCGATATCTCATATTCTACTGCATTCACCTGCAAAAAATAACAACTAATCCATATGTTTAATTTTCCTTCTCACCTCAGGTTCATTAATCTATGCTTCATGATTAATCTCATCGAGATAATATTTTGATAATGGTGTCATAGTATTCCATAAACAATAAAAAACCACCTTGATTATACCCAAAAACAATTTCACATGCAAATTTTAAAAGATTTTTTTCAAATCCTACTTTACTCCATTTGCTTTTTCGTTGCAATCCATTATACTAACAGTATGAAAACTCTTAGCGCAATAGACTGGTTGATCCATAAACCTGTAAACATAGAAATAAAGGATGATATACTGTCTGAAACAGTTCAGGCATGAGATATGCTCCTCTACAAAGATGAAGAATGAAAAGAACATCTTGCAGAATATTTATGATATACACTACCAAACAACAAAAAAAGTAGGTTTATAAAACGACTATCTAGTAGTGATATGGAACAGTTCAAGAAAAATCAACAAATGGCCAATGAACACTTTATAGTGTTTTCAAAAGATTTCAAAGCAAGTTTCCCAGATGCAAAAACTATCTGTGCAAGATCGACTCTGAGATGAGATCATATATATTTTTATTTTTATGCAGAAGAAAGATATAACTTCTCTGATTTTGTAAGATCATTTAGAGAAAAAATTCAGAAAAAATTCTTTATCTATCAAGTTTCATCGAGAGATAGAGTCAAGCTCCATCCAGATCGTCGTAACTGGTTTGATACCTCATGATTACCATTGATGTACACGATTTTCCGTCATCCATTACCAATGGTAGAACACGAATCGTTACAAGTGCAACAACTCGATGGAAGAGATCCAGAAAGACTCAAAGATCGATCATGAAAATACAATCATACGTTCGCATTTGAAAAAGAATTTTATGAAGAAGAAATGAAAAAATATCCATCAAAATGATCATTCGTCTATTTTGAATGAAACAAAACTAAATGTATGTGATATAATCTTCTTACACAAGAAATTAAATTGAGATGACAAGGTGAAAATAATGAATGATTCAATGGTGAACGAATTATACTATCACTTGATGAATACAAGAAGAACTGTACACTACAAGCACCAACAAAAACTGCATAAGAATTTTATTCTTCTTTGCACTTTATCTTTCTAGTATCTGATGATAGCGTTTGAAATTTGGTTATGGCTCATACTGACTCTTATACTTATTGCAGTACCAGTCTATTATGGTATCAAATTATACTATGCTCCAATACGCGCATTCTTAAAAAGTATTTGGTCTACACTCACCAAGACAATACCTCAAGAAGATGTTAGTCTTGAAGATGCTACACCACGAAAACAGGACCATCATAATGACGAGCAACCTGCTGAACAAATAGATCAAGAAACAGATGCACAGAGCAAGAAAGAAAGCACAAAAGTCAGTAAAGACACATCACCACAACCAGTAACAGACCGCAAGAATACAGTTAGTGAAAACACAGAAGATAGTGAAAAAGAACAGAAACACAGTATACAAGAAAAACAAAAACAAGAAACTAAAAATACAACGCCAATAAACGACAAGAAAAAGAACAACACAAAAGAAGAAAGTTCTCAAAAGCAACAACACACCAATACTCCTGAAGAAAACATTCGCAAAGATAAAGACCACAAAATCTTGGAACAGATGAAATATGCTGCACTCACCTACAAAGAAAGAGGTAAATTAGATTTTTTTGAAAAAAAACTAGTAGAATGATTGGCGATGTACCCTGATCATGATGAATTTTTGGATATGTTGAGTAATTATTATTTTCAACAATGAAATGATATCAAAGCTCTCTCACTACTCAAAAGAGTTATCGCACTACATCCGAATCATCACAAATCACTCTGGCAAGTATGACAAATTTATCGTCAGCAAGGAAATGTTGATGCATGAAGATTGATGATAGAAAAAGCAATTGCAATCAAACCTGATAATCCTAAATATTTGATAAGTTTAGTAGAAATACACTACGAACATAATGAACTCAAAGAAGCAATACGCGTTATGGAACTACTCAGTAAACTAAGACCAACAAATATAAACTATCTTATCACTCTTTGAACACTTCATGAAGAACAAGCAGAACCAACACATGCTAGCAAATATTATATGAAAGTGCTTGAGCTTGAACCACTCAATGAGCACGCCAAACTCGCTTTAAAACGTTTACAATTATAACTAATGAGTAAAAAAAGAAAAAAGAAAAGATTATGACTTATCATCGCTGTACGAGTTATAGTAGCAATGATGGTCTTTTCAGTGGTATGAATTGCATTTATTTATATCAATAATAATAATCAAGTACAATTTTTTGATTTTGATGATTTTGGTGATTTTAATAATGTTGAAAACTTCTTTGAATCAGAAGGTATTACTGTAACAGTATGAGACGAAGAATGATCAATCATCATAGCTGATTCAGATGACGATATCGCGTTGGCAAACAACGAACAAGAAGACAATGAGCATAGTGCAGAAGAAACTGATGAAAGTCTTGCTGAAGAGATCGAATGAGAAGAGACCGAATGAGGAAACAATAATATCGAATAAAACATATCTATGCACATCTACGACGTAATCAATAGAGTAATATCATTTACTATCGTAGATACACAAGCAATAACAAGATTTTTTTCTGTACTACATCCTCTCTCCATTAATCTCTATCCTTCACTTCTTCTCTATCTTATAAACTTGTACAATGGCTCTATTACGTATACATAGTTCACAAAGAATAGCTAAAATGCGTGCACATACTGCGACACATCTTTTGCACTATGCTCTAGAACAGATACTTTGACAAACCAAACAAGCTGGATCACTTGTAGACAGTGACTATCTTAGATTTGATTTTGCAGCAAAAGAAGCTCTATCAAACGAACAACTTGTACATATTCAAACAATGGTAAATCATTGGATCAAATGAGCATATCCAGTGACAGTCAAAGAAATGAGTCTACAAGAAGCAAAAGATCTTTGAGCAAAAGCATTCTTTGAAGATAAGTATGGTGAAAAAGTCCGTGTAGTAAGTATTCACCAGAGCGACTGATCTACACCAATACGTTCAATAGAATTATGCTGATGAACCCATGTAAACAATACTGCACAGGTGTGATGATTTATTATAGAAACGCAGTCTGCAGTTGCCTCATGAATAAGAAGAATTAGCTGATATACTGGACCTGGTATTGTGCAACAATATCAACACTTAGAAGAACGTATTTTGCATATTGCTTCTCTCCTCTGATGCCAACCTGCACAAACTCCAGAAAAAATTGAAAAAATACTCAAAGAACAACAAGAACAGCAAAAAACTCTAGAACATTTGTATCACACACTCATAAGTACTCAACTAGAAAAAATACTACCTATTGACCATGCACTTATTACTTATAGTATTAGTAGTGACATAGAGCCTTTTTCCTTGGTTCCACAAAAGCAGCTCCTGACTATCATCAAACAGCAACGAGCAGATAAAAATATTCTTATACACTCTGCACAATGATGATTTGCTTTGTATACGTGAGCGACAAAAAATGCCAAAGAATACTGTAAAAACCATTGAATACAATGAGGTTGATCAGATATACTCATACAAGGGAAAGACAAAAATGTTATTGAAAAAATTGGTCTTTAAGAAAGGTAATTTCACATGCTCATCATTTGCTCAGTGGTAATTGTCGTTTTTTTTCTGATAACCATCTTGGTCTATCAAATCAAAGTACTGTGGTATGATAATGATTATCTTGATTTTCTTTGAGTCTACTCTCTAACACTCAACGAAAGAGTTCTAATCCTGCAAAACACATACGAGATGAAAGCATATGAGTAATCACTTTTTCATAGTACAGTATCTCCCAACTATAAGGCACTAACAGATCTACATCTGCATCTTTAAAAAAGCTAAGATAGTTTTTTATTTTTTTACGTACCATCCAGTCAGACTTCGCCATCAATGGAACAAAGACAGGAATAAAGCGACACTCTTTTATCCACAGATTGCATGGGGTATGAAATTTTTTTGTACGTTGTTGTTGTGGAGTAAGCGTATAGTCTTGAAGCAATGTTTCTATAAACGATTGTATGACCATCTTATTTGGATGTGTTGTCATCACTCATACTTTCCCAATACGTGCCTTTCTCAATGCTTGATGAAAAAAATCTTGATAATATGAACATATATTTTTCTGACTACGAGGAGCACAATATTCCAAAAATGGTGGTAACAGAAACGAATCTATTGCATACTTTTTAAGCATATGATTCATAATTTGTGTGAGACGTTCAGTTATGTACTGTTCACTTTTTTCAGTTAATGGCCATAATGCAGTATCATGGACAAACATATATGTATGTTTATACTGATTCAATACTGGTATAATTGGGAGATAATCATATCATCCTCATATAATACAAATTTTCATTACAGTGATGGATGATCATGTAAATATGTTTTTAATGGAAATAACAGCGTCTCAAACGAATAAGATGTTTTGATCGCCTCCAAGAGTAACCATTCACGATACAGCTCTTCACGACGTTGTAGTATTGTAGGATACATCTCTCTATCTCATACTAACCTTAAATGAGCAAGCAAAAAATCTGCTTGAGCTATTTTTTTCGTTATCTCATCATGCTCTGGTTTGAGATAAAAAGAAATCAATCATTTCACACGCAAAAATAATTCTTTTTCATAATCTTCCATTGCATCAAGTAACAATCTCCTAGAATTCAAAAATTGATTTCTGCGTTCAATAAGTCATCTCCAAACACTTGACCAATATTCCACGTCTAAATCACGATCAATAAACTGCTGTGCAATACGAATATCTTCGTGCAGCTCAGTCACTCTCTCAGTAATCTTTTCAATATACGTAAAACATAAGGTCTCTCATTCATGGAGTGAAACTGTTATAATATCACTACTTACATCACAGAAAAATCTGTTTTCAAAATAAGAAAACGCAATAGTTGTAAAAAATATCGATCATACAGCAATTATTCAAAGAATTACTTTGGAATATACCATTTAAATTTTTCTATAGGTATCATATAAAATAGAAATAATAACTACAATTGGAACTGCTAAAAGAATACCCAAAAAACCAAAGAATGCTGCTCATAAAAATAAGCACATAAAAATCAGTAATGGACTCATTCATAATGTTTGAGACATAACCATAGGTACTAACACATTATTTTCAAACTGTTGAATGATTGTATATAGAATAATAACAGCTATTAATCATTTGAAACCATACAATGAGAGTGCTATCAACATTGCTGGTAACATTCATAAAAATGGTCCAAGATATGGTAAAAATTCAACAAGTCATGCTATAATTGCCAGCGTAAACTTATGAGGTATGTCTATACCAAATATTGGAAGAATATGTAAACCTACAAGCACCAAAAATCATATACATGTTGATAAAATCACTTGTCATTTGAGCCAAAAACCTAATTTTCTGTATAATTTCATTAAAATCAATTCTGTACGCTCTACATGACCAGAAACTTCTGCAATAAAATGAATCACTTTTTTCTTTTCTAATGAAAAGAAAATAGATAAAATAACAACAAAAAACAACTGCATAGTTACACCAAAAAATGAAGTAATCACGGTTACTACCAAATTCCCTGCATCTTTTATTGATGTAGTTCATAAAGAGACTAATCTATCTACATTTGATACAATTGCAGACTGTATCATATCTCATACTGACTCTCATTCGGTGTAAAGTCATGACAAAATCCGTTCCTTGACCTGTGTAGGAATTCTCCAATTCATAATTAATGTATCTAATCATTGATTCTGTATCATATTTCTTCGCTCTGAAACTCTTGATAAAACTGCTGAAATTAACTCAATGAGTTGAGTAAAGATAAATGGGAAAACGATAACAACTGTTGCCAAAAGAAAGATAATTAAAAGAAAATATGATAATCAGATAGCAAATCATCTGCTAATATTTGGCATTCTTTCAAAAAAGTTAATAATACTCTCCAACGCCATTGAGAGGATAAAAGCTGTAATAATTAGATAGATGAGTGTGAGTCACTTAAACAAGACGAAACCTATAAATACTACCAATAATCATGTGATTCGAAACTTTCGATATGATTCTTTTGTTAGTAGGGTAGATACTTGCTCTGTTTTGAGGAGTTTTTTTTCAAGTTGTTCTATAGCCTCTGCTGATGCTTTATAAGGCGCTTGTAACGTATGAAAAAGATTATTGACTCAATGAGTAAGTTTACTCTTAACAGATATTATCTTCTCATAAAATGTTTTGATGAGTTTGTTCATCATTGTTGAATCAAAGAGATAAAGTCTTTCTGACAGATATTTTTTCGTGTCATCAGTATAGTTTTTTTTGATGAGCTTGCAAGCAACTGTTTTACAGTATCCAAAGATTGTTTATGAAGAAAAAAGAATCGTTTCTTGTAAGGTCTATTGTGTATCTCGATCTGTCACCAAAATGCTCCTTGAGCAGATCTTTTGAGCATATTTCTCATTGTTGCTCTTTTATCAGCCTTGAGTGGTATCTGAAATGAAGCTTGATGCCAAGAACGATGATTATACTGATCAAGAACAACAAGCCCTCGTACCTTTCAATAGAATTTTTTTCCACGACGAAGCATATATGCGATATCTTTTCAGGTAAGCCTTTTATGTGATGGTATCATGTGCTCAGACTTTATTCAACGAAAGATAAAACATAATTGTATCGTTTGATACGGTTGTTTGCGCTAGTTTTTTTCAATAGAGTAACTGATTAGAAGCAACACTATAAACAGTTGGATCAATACTATATAAGAGTGCATCAATCAACGATTGAACAGATCAATACTCACTAGTTCGTTTTTGGAAACGTTGAAACTGCTCACTCACTGATCAGCCATCTGTATAGAATGCTACTAGTTGATCATATAGCTCACTCATAGTTTTTAATGCTGTATGATCATACTCACCTTGTAACATACGAACAACCTTTCAAGGAGATCAGGCGGATGATGCTACTGCAAAACGAATAAATGAGTGTTCATAAGATCATCACCGACTCTCTACTGCTCGATCAAGCATATCACGATATGGTACTGGATGAAAACGAATAATCATTGCCCTTGAAATAATTGTATCAAGTAGAAACGTACTATTACGAGTTGTCGCAATTATTATTTTTCACAGCATCAACTCTTCTAGTGATTTTAATAATGCATTTGCAGCTCAAATTGACATTCTTTCAATATTTTCCAAAAACAAGACCTTTTTTCAAGACATACCAGAACGACTCAACCAGTCTATAATTTCTCTCGATCATAAATTTTGATAACTTACTCAATCATCTGAAACTATAAGCTGCTCTTTTGCAGGCACAGAAATTTTGAGTGTATGTTTTTTTCATAACCGTCTACTACAATCAAAAAGTAATAGACTATCTTGCTGATAGTACTCTCCGAGATAGTCTTGCATATACTGCATCACTGCACTTGTCTTTCAAATATTTTCTGGACCGCTTAACAATAAAAATGGTATTGTTGTTTTTTGCGTCTCTGACAATCTTGCAAAGATAGTTTTAATTGCATCAAATGCTTTTTTATTTCAAATCATACTAATATGATAGTGAGTTAGAAAGAAAGTTCAATAATAAGTCGAAGTTTCTGAGTAAGGAGTTTTTTCTTACATTTATCATAATATTATTCACAATAGCCAAAAAATCATAAAAAGAATTATGATTATAGAAAGTGCATAAAATATTCTTAATCAAACACTCTAATTCTAGTTCTTGATGTTACTGGTACATCATTTGCATAGATTACTTCTACTCTGACTTCAAAATCTCATGATTGAGTATAGCGTACTGGTGTTGTAGCACATTGTCTTCATTGACATCACACTGTTCACATTGGACCAAAATCCCAGTTTATGCTTTCAATAAGTCCATCAGTTTCTACACTAAATGTTACAATATCTCAGTTTCTTACCTGTCTTGTAGGATGTGAATCAACAGTAATATCTACTGTTCTTTGTCTTCTAGTGACAAGAATTGGTGTTTCTAAACGATATGTATCTGTATATCATTTTCTTGTTTGTACTGTTACTCTTGGGAAATACTCTCATGATTCTCTTTCTTCATTATATGTATAAGTATGTGTTACTTTTCAAGCACTAAGATTTGCTCTTGTTGTACCATCACCAAAATCCCACGTAAAATATACAATCTCATCCTCCTCATCATACAGTGGAGAAATAGATGCATCAAGACTCACCTCTAATGGATCCTCACCTACTTGAGGAGTAACAATCATCTGTGCTCTTACTGATGCTCTTGTAACATTTACATCAAAAATTTGTTCTTCTTCTCTTCCAGTCGATGAAGTAATCAAAAACTTCAACTCTTTCCTTCAGAGTGTTGTCGTCGAAAACTCATAAAATCTTTCTCTTTCAGGGAAGACCTGTCTACCGTCAAAAAATACTGAGACTTGAGAGTTGGGATCTGGCTGTATATCAGTAATTTCTAATTCAATAATAGCAGGTATTACTGAAACTATCATCTCATTATTGACCATATCTATACTTACTGGTGTTGTATCAGATGCTGCAACAAATGCTGTGGAAGTATCTTGCCTAAATCTCGTATTGAATGAAACACGATTTCACAAATGTCAAATTTGCATCAATTCTGGTGCACAACTTCATCTCTCTCACGATCTCGTAAAGTATGACACCTGTACTTCATAAAGACCTCATCAAGGAAAGGTATATATAAATTCATCTCTTGATTCTCTTCTATTCCTTTCCACAAAAGTATCTTGATTTCTATCATAAATAGTATAACTAAACTGAGCGACATCAGCTATCTGTGAAAACCTTGGTGTAAATCTATATCTCCTTTCTCAATCTATACTTTCGGTCAGTAAAGTACACTGTGGTAGTCAAGATTCTATAACTCTCATATCAAAACTAAACCAAACATCAGAATAGTATGGATGCTCTGGTAGTCTGTAATTTATAGTATGTAATTTTGGAGCACTAAAAGGATATAAAAAATTAGCATTGTTAGTAATATCTACCTGATTATCATCATTGAGATCCCATTCAATACTGTTATTTCTTAATCATAAATCACTAAAAAGTAACGGTGCTCTTATGTTCACCAACATTGGCGCAACTCACACAATAAACTCATCTTTTGTATCATTCAGTTCCCAATCTCATCATTCTGGAATAAGCTGAATTTCAGATCATACATTCATCGTTGTTACATCAAAACTCCTTGTTTCTGTTGTGTTACTTGTTCTTCTTTGAAATTCAACTTGCATAGTTAAATCGTAATTTCATTTTGTCATATATAAACAATGTCCATCAAAGAATCCACCTTGTCATTGGGCATAAATTGTTGCTGGTGCAGTCAATGTTTGTCCATTCCCACACTGCATTGAAAATCAGATTATATTTGCGTTACCAATCTGAGGAGCTATATATCTATCAAAAAACTGTCTATTGAGCTGATATCTCATTCTCAATGGTGCTATCAGAGGATATGGATTGGTCAACGCACTATCTCAAATATTTACTTCTCAATCTCTCGTTTGAAGCAATGGAACAAGTAATAAATTTGTTCTAATAACTCTTTCTCATCCAAGCTGATTAATTTGATTTATACTCAATGTTCACGTTACAATAGTAAAAAGTATAACAAAAAATCATATTACAATTCATAGAATAAATTTTGTTTTCTTTTGCGTTTTTACAGTAACTACTCTATAGACATTAAGTACGAGAATATAGAATCATGTGAAAAAAATGATTCAAAAAAACATTGCTGCAAAAATAAGCAGAATATTTTTTACATCATCAACCTCTAATCCAATACCTTGCAGAAATTCATTTGATTGTGCAATAAAAAATAATCCAAAAAATACAAGCACTAAAAACACCAATAAAAATGCTACACATCCTATTAAAAAAACTTTCGGTGATATTTTTTTTCATTGTTTCACTTGTCATGAAACTGTCCCAGGAGAAGGATTAGAGGTAAGTGGTTTAGGGACAGTAACTTTTTTTCTTTTGAGCCTTGCAAATGGATCGTTATTGTGTTCATCAGCTGGTATTTCAACTGAATGCTTTGCATCTGTTTTTTCTTTTTTAGACACATCATTACCTTGTGACTGTACTGATGGATTGTTCTCATCTGATGTCGATGCAGGATTCTTTTTGTGCTCTGTCATGTAAAAGCAATAAACAAGTAAATAAGAGTATATTACACGAGAATATTTTTTATCGTATGAAAGTACTCTGCTCTGTAAGACTCATAGAATATTGTCTCATAGATTCCTTACAACAAGTATACTGACTCCATAATAAAAATGCAAAAATTTAAGCAGATTTTACTCTATAACTGGATAGAAAATCTTTATACTCATAAACAATGGAAGAGAGTTATCTCTTCTTGGCTTTTGATTGCTTTATGCAAACAAATAGTTACTATCAATATATTTATGACTTATACATTATTATGGTACAACCAATTACACAAAAAACCTTTCATGAAACAGTATATGAATGTACATGGCAAGGTAAAAAACTCTCATTTAAAACCTGAAAACTTGCGCCACATTGCGATTGAGCAGTTGAAATCACTATGGAATGAACGACACTTCTCGTAACAGCAGTTATGGAAAAGAAACCAGATACGAATAAAGGACGGTTTCCATTGAGTATAGACTATAGAGAAAGTTATTATGCTGCTGGTAAAATATGATGATGACGTTATAGAAAAAGAGAGTGAAGACCATCTGATGAAGCAATTCTCTATGCAAGATTAACTGATAGACCGATGAGACCAATGTTTCCTAAATGAATGGTCAATGATGTCATAATAACCATATCACCTCTCAGTCTTGATCAAGAGCACTCGCCAGGTGAGCTTTCTATTATCGGAGCATCACTTGCAACATCACTTGCTTGAATTCCATTTGCATGACCAATCTGATGAGTAAGAGTGTGATATAAGGATGGAGAATTTTTGGTACACATGACAGAATCAGATAGTATCAACGCATCGATGGATTTACATCTTGCGTGACCATCATGAAAAATAAATATGGTAGAAGCATGATGAAATGAAACACCTATAGCAATCATTAAAGAATGAATGCGTCTGTGACAAGAAGCACTTGAAGAAATTATTGTACATCAAAAGAAATTTTTGGAACAATGTAGTATACAGCCAAAAGAAATCACAACAAATCTTCCTTCAGAAGAGTTTATCGATGCGATGAGAGAGATTATTACCCCTGAAATGCTCATGCAACTTCATGGAGAACAAGAAAAAAATCAACGAGAAACAACATACACATGATTTGAAAAACTCCTCCATGAAGCACTTGCAGAAAAACTCGCAGATGATTCTCTATGACGACAAGCATGACATATTCGTGATTGATTGTTTTCTCTTGTCAAAGAATCTATAAGAAAGAAAACTATTCATGAAGGCATAAGAGTTGATGGAAGATCACTTGATCAAATCAGACAAATATATTGTGAAATTGATACTACAAAAGCAGCACATGGTAGCGGGCTTTTCTGGAGGTGAGATACGCAAGTACTTTCATTATTGACACTCTGATCACCATGAGATGCAGAGCTAAAAGACGGTATGGAACATGATCAAGAAGCAACAAGATGGATGCACCATTATAAAATGCCTCCCTTTTCAAATAATGAAGCACAAATGATAAGATGAACAAATAGACGTGAAGTGTGACATGGAAGATTAGCAGAAAAAGCCTTTGATGCAGTGCTACCAAATGAAGAAGAATTTCCATATACTATGAGAGTTGTCTCTGAAGTATTATGATCGTGATGATCAACTTCTATGGCATCAGTATGCGGTACTACTCTTGCATTTTTGGCATGATGAGTACCAATCAAAAAACCAATTAGTGGTATTGCGATGTGATTGATGAGTGACTGAGACAAACAAGTTATACTAACTGATATTATGGGAACAGAAGATTTTACGTGAGATATGGACTTTAAGCTTGCATGAACAGATGAATGAATGAGTGCTATCCAAATGGATACCAAGCTGACCTGAGTAAGTGTCGAAAAATTAGAAGAAATGCTTGATAGATCACAAGCTTGAAGAAGTGCTATTCTTGCCTTTATGCTACAAACCATCGATACACACAGAGATACTCTTCATCCTGACGCCCCTGCTCTACTTCAATTTACTGTAAAACCAGAAGAAGTAAGAGTCGTTATAGGAAGTTGATGATCAACAATCCAAGAAATTATCAGACAGACTGATGTAAAAATAGACTTAGAAGATACGTGAAAATGAGTCATAACAGCAAAAAATCAAGAAGATGCCAAACAAGCATATAAACTTATCATGAGTACAATCTGGTCACCTACTCCTTGAGAGCAACTACAATGAACAATTACAAGAGTTGAAAAATATTGAGTTTTTGTAGATTTGTGAAACAAAAAAACATGACTCTGTCACGTCAAACAACTCTGAGCATGATTTATTGAAGATGTTGCCGCACTTTATAAAGTCTGACAGACATTAACTGTGGAGATACTCAATATAGATGATCAAGGGAAAATTCAATTAAAAAATGTTGTAGAAACAAAATAACATCTTTTTTCAATAATGAATCTTATTGAGAACAATAAAGCAATACGTTTTGATGCATGCGACAATATGTACTTTGTATTCCTTTCATAACACACATGAAAAAACTCTGAATCATAATACTTCTACTCATAAGTACACTTATAGTTACTTGATGTTGAGGAAGAAGAGTTACTTTGGAACCAATACGTTTTGATACATTTACGATTGGTATTCCAGAATGATTTGAGTCAGTACCAGTTTGACTTGTAGAAAATAAACAAATAATCAATAAAGTGATCAGTGCATATAGAATCAACGAACCAACATGATTTGATCAAAATATAGTAATAAGTCGTTCTATTATTCGTCCATGATTGTCTTTTGATGATTTTGCAACGGCAAATACTCAAAGAATGCTGAGAGAACTTGTATGATTTGTACCTTGAAAAAAAGAAATCATAACACTTTCTTGTGATAATCAATCTGATTGAACATTGCAATGAATTTTACACTCATTTGTTGTAGAAGATACGTTTTTTGGTCAGTCACCTGAATATTATATTCATCAGTTTCAATTTGTGACCGAAGAATCTGGATATATCATATCATTTGCTACTGATCAACAAAGACAAGAAAACCTATTCAAAACTATTGTAAAATCCTTAGAATGTAGTGAGTGATAAATCTTTTATTTTTTACTAATGTTCATGGCATCATCTCAATTCAATGACACGTTTGATATCTGACCGTTTAACCCAAGTCGATGGAAAATTTTTATGAAATGACTTCTTGGCTTGATTATTGGCATTCTCATCTCGTTTATTGTCTTTATAATGCTCATTCTCGTATGATGAATCGTGAACGAAGCAATAGCAACATCATTATTATGAACAACGCAAGTTAATCCTCTTCTTCCACTGATACTTGTTATCATAGCTTTCCTCTGAACATTTTTATGATCAATTACTATGGCATTTACTTATAACATGCTCTATCCAGAAAAATACTATGATATGAGTAAAATGTTTAGTTTGATTTTCTTTGCTAACATTATTGCTTTTGTATTTTTTATGTGACTCTACTTATTATTTGCATGAGGTATTAATGAATTGTTTTTTGTTTTGGCATTACATATCATGTTTACGGTTTTTTTAACCTTTTCATTAATTGAAATCAGCAGTAATCCAAACTATGCAGCTGTACATATTTTATGAGCAGCAATTGGATTAATTATTGCTATCGTGATATTTGGTATAGTCTATAAAATGATAGATGTGACAGTATGAAGTAGCGCACATATCATGCTTGCCCTGCCACCAGTTATTATTTATGCTTCATTACCGTTTTGGCATTGATTACGAGAAAAAATATATTATAAGTTATACAGTAATTGAGCAAATTTTTTTTACATCCCATCACTCTCTGAAGTACTTGTTGATGAAGCAGAATCAGAAGAGGTACAGGTAGAAGTTGATATCGATATGTAAAACAACAAACCCAAAAAACATACTCTCAAATTTTTAGATTCTAGTCGTCCAATTATGCAAACATATAGCGTTGGTGCATTCCTCAAAGTTATTTTATGAGTATGAATTCTTTATATTCTTTATAATTATGTGAATATCTTCCAACACTCTTCTTGGTGATTATGATTTGGTTTTTTGTGAGTATTTTTAGTCATATGGTGAGCATCGTTTTTCTTTTTTCGTGTGTTATGGTCTATTTTTTCTCCTTATGAAGATCATATAAAATCATCTGCAAGCTACAAAATGTCTCTGATTCTATGAATATTTACAATCACCAACCTCACATTTATGGTAATCAACCAACGATCAAATAGATTATGACTACTCTTTGTCGGTATTTTTGTCCTCTTACTCTATTTTCTAACAAATGACTTGATCAAACAACACAGATAATAACGAACTCATGAGTATGGAAGAGATTTTGATAGAACAACTCATGACTGTCTATGACCCAGAATTTCCAATGATCGATATTTATACGTTAGGATTAGTCTATGAGATTCGTATCGATGAACCTAGTACACACATTTCCATTCTTATGACGTTTACCACACCACAATGTCCAATGGGAGATGTAATCGAACAGATGGTGCAGAATGCTCTCTTGGAGGTCTACCCAGCACGAACAAACAGTATTGAAATCACGTTTGATCCGCTCCGATCTCCATCGATGATAAAAGATGAAGACCTCCAAAGAATGTTTGAGTAAAGGAAGGAAATATGAAAAAAGACAAACACAGTTACACTGTCAATGTTTCCTTAACAATGGTCTTCATGGGGGAAAAATTTATTTCATCAAATTTTATCCCTTTTTCAGACCTCCCTTATGATTTTACTAGAAAGTATTCTATTGTTAGAGCATATTACTGGATCCTAAAATTCTCTTTCATCCTTTCTAATCGGTGTTTTCTTGGAAGTGGCAGTCAGTGCTTGACGAGGAATTTGTATTCCATTGGGATAATACGGTAGACATTGCCCTGCTCGTCTTGAATGACTTTTTTGAGGATGTCTGCATTGATCGTTCGGTTTCATTCGTTGTCGTATCATTCGTACTGATCTAATTCTGTTGTTTGGACAACGTCCATCCCCTCTGGAATATCGACCTTTATCGGCTCGTCACGTCGGAGGTATCATTTTGCTGTTACTTCTTCTTTGGTAAATGTTGGATCGATTAAGTATGCCGCTGTGTCGTTGAAGTAGAACGGGTTCATCGTTGCTGGGAAGAACTCTCCAAGCGTTCCGTCTTGTTCCATCTGTGAGAATATCTCATCAACTTTCTCGTATCGTTCTTCTTTGGTGTATTGCTTGTTGAGAATGCAGTACGATTTGTTTTTGAGTCAGATGCAGCCGAGGCAGAATGAACAGTTATCGCAATTAATACTATAAAACATATTACTACCTCAATCATTTCCAACACAACAATAGTAGTATTCACCATTTCATGATGCATTTACAGCATAAAAATTCTTAACTTGCGGTGATCATCAAGTATAACAATCATATGCATATTCAGAACCAAGTGCTGAACCATGAAGAAATAAATTTTTCCCATTTTTTACATTATAACAATAATATCAATTATCTAGATTTTCACATTCTATATTAGATATACCATTTGTTTGCTCACATAATAGATTTGTAGTTTTTTTCTTTAACACATCCGTATAGTTTTGAATAAATTGGTTTTTAGATAGTTTTTTTAATTCTTCATCAAACTGATCTTTAGTATACGCATTATTATTAATATGATATGTTTTATTTTCTAATGAGTCACATCAAATACAGTTATGACATCAGATTAAATTTGTAGAAAACCAAATATCCGATGAGTTATGGATATTTTTTGAGTAAAATACATTATATGAATTAATAACATTTTTTGATGTGAATATGTTACTACAATTATTCCACACCATCATACTATCAATTATATTTGTTGAATTATCCTTAATTGATATAGAATATATAACATTTTCACATCAATTAATAACCGTATTAGATAAATATGCATTTTTAGAATAGACAACTACATCTGAATAATCTGAATTCTCAGCATTCTTATTTCTCATATTAGGAGATGGAGTATCATGGAAAAGTTGCGATACTTGATTAAAAAAATCACAGTTTACTTGATCATCGTGCTTCATATTATCCATTATAGATGGATCAGAAAATTTAACTATTGATTTAATCCTATCTGTTTTAGGGAATCTCGATATAATTCACCAGCTCTTAGAATAACTTATAGGACTCCAACTCGCTATCTCCATCACAAACTCCTTCCACGGAGTTTGTTTCCTCTTCTCTTGAATTTTTAATTGTCGATTTTGTAAGCTATTCATCATAAGAATGAAAAATAAAATTAATTGGGGTCTAGACTAGTTGAATAGCTATGAATAATCTATAAACATAGACTATGACTAGAAAAAACCCCTATAGAATGAGTTCCAAGTTGGGAACCAAAAAAACAAGAAAAATAATTGAATGTTT
>SKJI01000041.1 GCA_007115995.1 candidate division SR1 bacterium | reverse complement strand
GAGCATGTCCAGAATGTAAATGATATGGGTACAAAAAAGTTGAATTACAGTTTTTGCCAGACACGTATGTAGATTGTGATTTGTGTCATGGAAGAAGATTTAAACCAGAAATTTTGGATATTAAACGACATGATAAGACTATTGCAGAAATTTTGGAGATGTATGTGCTTGATGCATATGATTTTTTCCAAGATATACCGTTTATACAAGATAAGCTTGGTTTGATGCTTGATATTGGATTATGATATCTCAAACTTGGACAACCAGCACAAACACTTTCTGGATGAGAGTCCCAAAGACTCAAACTCGTCAAGCATTTACTGACAAGCTATAGAGGTCATACTGTTTATTTCTTGGATGAACCAACAGTATGATTGCATCCATCAGATATCGAAAAACTTCTTGCCGTTCTCAAAAGATTCCTTGATAATGGTGATACTATTTTGATGATAGAACATGAAAAAAACCTTCTCAAGTTTGCTGATAAGGTGATTAGGTTGGATGATGGGAAGGTCGTGAAGGGGAAGTGGGTGTAGATGGTTTTATTTTTTGGTGTGTGGTGGGATGAAAAGGATTGTGTTTACTATAGCGTATTGAAAAGAAAAGTATACGCATATGGCAGAAGTATTAAAAAAATCTATAGAAAAGTACTCGCCTAATACAGAATTTAAAATTTTTACTGACGAACATATCACTAAGGTTCCTATTTTTCAACAAAAAGATAATTGGAGATGAAAAATTGAAATATGTAAAAATTTAAATGATCCAAATACTCAATATATGTTTATCGATGCTGATAGTTTTGTTTTTTGTGATCTAAATCCTTTGTTTAATTGTATTGAACATTGAAAAATTATTATTTCGTGGCAAAAATCACCACATTGAAAATGGGATTGAGTACAAGAGTTGGACTTTCCGTTAGCATGTAAAAATGCTTGAATTGAAAATGACATGAAAGCGTATCATCTTAATAGTTGATTTATGATCTGGCAGTGATGAATACATTGCTTTGATAAGGCATTAGAAGTGTTTGATGCATATACGTTTGATGATTGGAAATGAAGAAGAGATGATGAATATTATATCAATGCATGAATTCAACTGACCAATACGTGAGTTATTCCTTTACAGAATCAATCAATTATACCATTAAAAGTGTACTGGGTGTGAAATTTATCTATTAGAAACTGAAAATTGCACTCTTCAAAACATAAAAATCAATGAGATATACAACATTATTGAGGACAAAATTATGAGAATTATTTCGTAAAAAAAATTATTCATGCGATTGAAAATGATTATATTCCAGAAAATACCAATTGGTACGAATATATAAGATATAATTTTTTAGTATTGAGTTATCGAACTGCTTTGATGTATGATATTTTATCAAGAAATATTGTGTGAAGTAAAATAATAAAATTTTTGAAAATGTTTATGAGTCGTTAGATTTATTTTCTGTTTTAAAAAGTATATGAATATGCAATCATTAAATTTATATGATAGACTTGATATCTTTGTAAAAATTTTATATATAAAACACTTTGTTGAAAAATCTAAAGATTTTGAATTTTATAAAAATTTGTATCAAAAACATATTAAATTATATAATTGATGCATAGAAGATCATAAAAAATCTATAAATAATTTTGAAAAAGATTTTCAAAATTTGATTAAAAATATACAGAATAACTGATTTGATCCTTCATATCCAATATTTATTGGACAATCATGAGAAATATTGAGTGGTGCACATAGATTAGCTTGTTGTATGTATTTTTGATTAGATCCTTTTTTTGATATTCAAGAAGGTGAATGAATTTCTTGGGGTTATGAATGGTTTCAGGATAATAATTTTGAAGAAGTAGAATTAGCAGAAATTTTATGATGTTATACCGATTATAATAAAGATTTCTTTATATATGTATTATGGCCATGATTAGTTGAATATGAGAAAGAGATTATATGAGATCTTTCTTATTATTGAGTATATATTTGATGATATTCTCTAGGATTTAATAAGACTATTATACATGAGTTAGTAAAGGATCTTTATAGTTATGAGGTATGAAATATATCATGATGATTTGGATTAAATACAAAAATTATACATTTTGAAAAATATAAGAATAAATCAATAAAAATTTTAGTATTCCATGCTACTCAACCGATAGAAAGATCGATAAAAGATGATTTACCTTTGCATTATAAATGCTATATTTGAATCAGTGATTGAACTGAAACATTTTATACATTTCACTCATGAGAATCTCAGAAGGAAAATAATTACATTAAGGAAATTTTATTATCAAAAGATAATATTCAAAGTTACTATTATAGAACTATAATAGATGATAAGGATAAATTTATTTCTAGAATAATCGAGTTGAGACAATATATGTTTGAAAACAATATTGATATCACAGATATATGTATTGTATGAAGTTCAGTACTTGCTATCTATTGATTAAGAGATGCAAAAGATTTAGATTTAATCTGATATGATGTTAATACATGAAATATTCAAAAAATTAATAAAAATATTGAAAAGTTTAATTATGAGTATTCAGCAATTATATCCAATGAAGATATTATTAGCAAAAAAGAAAATTATTTATATTTTAGATGATTTAAGTACATTCATCCCAAACTATTTATACGTATTAAGGAGAGTCTATATAGAGAAAAAGATATTTTTGATTATAAGTTATTACAAAATATGTATATTCATGACAAATCAGTAGCTTTAAAAAAAATTTGCTTGGAGGTGAAGTTTTTTAAAAAGAAATACCGAACTTTATTTGTTATTTGGTGAATCAATATAACTAAAAAATTATGAATTTATAGGGCTGTTTCATATTTTCGAAGAAAATTTATATTAAAAAATTTATAAATGAGAATTCCTACAGTATCCATCATTCTCCCAACCTACAATGGTAAAACAAAACGACTTTCTCAGTCAATCGATTCTGTGCTTGCACAAACCTACCAATATCGGGAACTTATTATTATCAATGATGCATCGACTAATGATATTGAGAAGACTATTTTGGAATATGTCCCTAGAGATAAGAGAATCAAGTATTATAAAAATAAAGAAAATCTTAAACTCACTAAAACGCTTAACATTTGAATACAATATTCAGAATGAAGCTATATCGCACGTATTGATGATGATGATATCTGGTGTGATCCAAAAAAACTTGAGAAGCAAGTGCAATGTATGGAAGATAATAAAGAATTTTGATTATGTGGTACTTGTGGGTATATTATTGATGAAGATGATCAGATACGTGAATCGTTTATACAAAGGCAGCATGATAACGATATTAGAAAGCACTTACTAGCATCAAATCAGTTTGCTCATTGTAGTGTGTTGATAAGAAGATCAGCTATAGAAAAACTTTGAATGTATCATCCTCAATACAATTTGGTAGAAGATTACGAGTTATGGCTAAGAATATGAGTTGAGTACAAACTATATAATCTGCCTGATAAAGCTGTATATTATAGAATCAATACTTGCTCAGTATCGTCAAAAAATTATCGAAAGCAGTTAATACTAAACATGCAAGTAATGCGATTGTATCGTTCTCAGTATCCTAACTTTTATGTTGCATTTCTAAAAAATATTGTCTATTTTGTACTACCTAAGAAGTTGTCACTATACTTTTTGAAAATATATAAAAACTTATTTCATTAAAAAATTATACAATTTATCACACAGCAACTTCCAACTTAAATGTTGGATGAGTTGATTATACTGTCCTTGTTGTATAGATTGAAACTGACTAATTATTTTTTTTATTTTTCTATATGTACTTACCATATCGTCTTCATGTAACATAAACTCATATCATTCCAATATTTTTACTTGTGCGATTGTATTAGTAGCTATAACCGGTTTATTGCATGCGAGATATTCTATTAGTTTAGTTGGAGGTTGATGTTCAAAATACGATACTTTGGGGACATATGAAACAAGTATATCGCTACTATTGATATAGTCTGGAATTGTTTCATGTGGTTGAGATCACAGAAAGAATATATGTGTGTCTAGATAGTTTCATGCAATAGTTTTGAGTTCTGACTCTGCAGATCATGATCAGATAACATATAATGCTATCTTCCTATCGGTATGTTGTATTGCATCTTGAAATGCTTGTAAAAATATATCAAGTCTTCTTTCTGTATTGAGACTACCAATATAGGTAAATATTATTTCATTATCTTTTTTTATAATACGAGAAACAGTAGAGTTAGGTGTAAATAGTTCAGAGTCATATCACATAGGTATGATGATATTTTTTTTGTTTTCTGGCAGTGATAATAATGTTTGTATTCATTGATCTAGTACGACATAACGATCAGCTAGAGCAACTCATAGTTTGATAGTGTATTTTGCAATAGTAGTCAGTATTCATCTCCCTATTGGTCATGATACCACATCGTAGATTGTCTTGATGTATAGTGTATATTTAATGAGACATTGGAGTAAGACGGATCATGGATGTTGTGCAAAAAAATACACATATTCGATAAAATGTTGTTTATGTCGTTGCTGTATCTGTCTATATGCTTTATATATAAACGATACATATCCATGATTTCATACTGCTAGTATTTCTAAGTTAGGATGTGAAATATCGTTATTGATCGTAGAGACTATGACTTTGACATGGATATCATCATAGCGAGATAGATACTTAGCATAATAAAAAATATCAATCGCTCATTGTTGAGGGAATCATACATTCTGGACAAATATAAGGGTTTTTTTCTTCATAGTTGTTTTCTATTAAAGGTATTATTGCTGTATTATATCATAATATGATTGTATAGTTGTTGTCCGATTAAACTTTTTTGCAATAATTGTTTTATTCTGCTGTGATCGAACCTCTTTTTTATCTAATGACTGTAATCATTCTTCTAATCATTCTTGTAGTGATAGTACTGAATCATCTTTCAGTAGAATGCCGTTTTTATAGTTTTGAATAACTTCATCAGCTCCTTCATAAGGAGTAGCAATTATCAAACATCCTAATTCCATAGCTTGCAATAAAGTATTAGCTAGTCATCATCAAATACTTGATGTGTGCACATGTATATCGAATTTAGATTGTAACATGATTGACTCTTCAAAAGAGACACCTCATGTAAACATTACTTTTTTATCACTATCCATTAGTTTTAAGCTTTTTAGTTCATGACCATCTCCTACTATTACAAGCTGAACTTGGTTTTTTATCGTATCAGTAAGACGATAATATGCCTTAATAAGATTATCGACATTTTTTCGTTTGATTAATCTTCCTATATATCAAATAATAATTTTTCAATTAAATTGTATTAGCTCATTTGTAGCGTTTTTATTTATATTCTGATATGCAGTTCAGAGTGATATATTTCTATATATAGTGTGAATTGTGTGCTGATGCATGATGAATTTTTTCATAAAATTTTTGCATGCATTACTTACCGATACTCTATAAGTACAAAAATTAAAAACAAAAAATCCTCATATAGTTCGATCATATATTTTTGATAGAACATTAAAAAAAATATTTCATGTATCTACATATCCTGATCAGTATTCAGTATGAAGTCGTTTTATTCATTTTAATTTTGCTATAATGCCTCCAATAAATGTAAATATAAAAAATCTTGTATGAGTATGTATAATATCTGGTTTAAACGATAATCAAAGAGTAATAATTTCCCAAAAATCACGCTTCCAGAATTTTGGTATAGGATAATTTGTAATAATTTCTATCGAAGGCACTACTAAGACAGTGAATCACTTGTTTTTAAATCATATAGGATTGTTTTTTTTTCATAAAATAATGTCATCATTATTTAGCATATAGTTTTCTAGTCATATTGATGATACAATATTTATAACATTTCAAAAATTGTGTTTGACTCGATGCTCTCAAAATGATTCTGCATTTTTTTCTAATCATCAGTGATGAGGAGGGAAATACGCTATATACTGGACAATATTATACTTCTTTTGCTTCATGGTTTGTACTGTATCAATATTCCCTTTTTTTACAATGAATTTTTTAGAGGTTTCACAAATCATACTTTTTTACATTGGTTTTTACTCAATAATCTATACTATAATCCACATCTTTTATTTTGTGTGTAGTGATGTTATTATTGTGATCGCCTATCGTTGAGCAGATGCGTCAAGAGACGGCGTGATTTTTACAGCAGTATTGATTACAAGGGAAGTCGATGAGTATTTTTCTTGTTTCAGACGATCAAGCGTCGCATGCGTATGTGCGTCTGAAGCAACGTTATGCTAAAACACTCGGGCTTGATGCAGAGATTATCTATAATCCTACTTGCACTACTGATGAGTTACTGGCGCTGATTGACCAAAAAAATACCGATCCAGACTGTTTGGGTATGATTGTACAACTTCCACTTGCTCCTCAGCTCAAGGATGATCAAGCACGTCTTCTATCGGCTGTTGCACCACAGAAAGATCTCGATGGACTCAATGGTGTTGAGTTAGGAAAGCATCTCGTTGGAACCAGCACGTTTTTGCCAGCAACACCCAAAGCGGTTCTGTCTATTCTTGATTATTATGGATTTGGTGAACTCAAAGGGAAGACTGTTCTGAT
>SKJI01000049.1 GCA_007115995.1 candidate division SR1 bacterium | reverse complement strand
CCCCCCCTTTTTTTTAATAAGGTGTTCGCTATCGCTCACGAAAAATTTTTCACTCGAACAATTAATAAAAGAGACTTGGAAATACGCTAAAGCCACATTGCATTCTCACTCCGCTATCGCTTCGTTCGGGTCGCCTAACACAGTATATGCGGTTCGCTCGTTGCACTTCGCTCTCCCATATTTTGCTCCGTTTCACTCCGCAAAACATCAGATATACTGAAACGTTCAATTTTGCATTTAAGAACAGAAAGCCAATAAAATTTATAAACTTTTAATTACTTTTTCCAAATATGAGAGAAAATAAGATTACAGTTATCATAGATAAACCGATTGAGGAAGTATTTGAGTTTACGACAATTCCCCAAAATACTCATTTATGGATTCCTTCCATTTCAGAGGAGGTTGCTGATGAATATCCTCCAAAAATAAATACAAGATATAGAAATCGTGGAGAGATAGATAATTGGGATGAATATAAAGTTGTAGATTTTGAACAAAACGAAGTATTTATTTTGTCGGATTTAGACGAAAATTATTTTGTAAAATACACTTATCGCAAACTCGAAGACAACAAAACTGAAATGGAATATTTTGAATGGATGACTAACGGTGAATTGAGCAAGCCATTTACGGAAAGTATTTTGGGGAATTTGAAAAAAGTAATGGAGGGATAATTTTATTGGCTTTTAATGAACTCCCTTTGGTCGATTATTTGAATAGTTCTTAAATGCAAAACTCTAAAATTTTCCTTCGGAACGTTGCACTAAATTTTAGCCCTTCGGGGAATATAACAAAGGATATGAGGTTACGAAGTCTTGCAGACTTCTTCACCCAAATTGCTCCCTACGGTCGCAACTTCTCATATCCGCAAACATTGTGCGACATATTTTTTTTATCTCTTCTACGGTTGAAAGTCAGAATTAAAATCAGGAAACAAAACAATATCTTTGATTTTTTAATGAGGGGGATAAGAAGGGATTTTTTATTTTTTTATAGCTTATTTTCATGGAAAGGAAATGTCCAAATCATATTGGAACAGGTTTAACACCAACCAATGCAAATTGTCATGCTCATAAAAGTACTACCCAACAAATATTTCATAACTTCCACTGTAGATTACTCAAGTGTCCACATGCTAAAAAAGGAGAGGAGAAGCACACTGATGTTAAGGAACTTCCTCCTAGAAACAGACTAGAGAAAATATTGAAGAAGTTAGATGAAATACTATAAATGTAAAAGGTTTACTCGCAAAATTTTTATCCCGCAAAGCGGTGGTACCTCTAATTTTATATCAAACCTAAATTATTATGACCCAACAAAATATTCAAACCAACAACCTCATCATCTACACTAACACCGACGGATCAATCAAAGTCGAAACCATTATCAAAGATGAAACAGTCTGGCTCACGCAAGATCAGATGGCAACACTTTTTGGGAAAGCAAAATCAACAATCAATGAACATATCAAAAATATTTACGATGAGGGAGAGCTTATAGAAAGTGAGACTTTACACAAATTCGGAAATTCCGAATTTCAGCAAAAGACTCCAAATTACTACAATCTTGATGTCATTATTTCTGTCTGATATAGAGTCAAATCTTCTCAATGAACGCAATTTCGTAAACGAGCAACCCAAAGGATTCATGAATATATTATCAAAGGTTTCACGATGGATGATGCAAGACTGTCTCAATGATGACACAAAGCTAGGTATTTCAAAGAGTTGCTCCAAAGAATCAGAGATATCCGCAGTAGCGAAAGAAACTTTTATCAAAAAGTGACCGATATTTATGCAACCAGTATTGATTACAAAAAAGATGATGACCTGACCAAAGAATTTTTTGCGACTGTTCAAAATAAAATGCACTTCGCAATCCACTGACATACCGCTGCGGAAATAATTAACGAAAGAGCTGATGCTGACAAAATGTTGATGTGATTGAATAGTTTCAAGTGATCATATGTTATAGTCAAAGATATTACTATAGCAAAAAATTATCTGACCGAGGACGAAATTAAACAACTCAATCTTCTTGTTTCTATGTATCTCGATTTTGCTGAATTGCAAGCTATGAATGGCAGACTTATGAAAATGCAAGATCGAATAGACAAACTGGATGAGTTTTTAAAGACATCAGAAAAACAAATTTTGGATAACAAATGAAGCATTAGCCATAAAAAAGCTGTAGAAAAAGCAAATAAAGAGTTTGAGAAATATAAAAAACAATATATAGATTCTCATGCAAGCGACTACGATACTTTTCTTAAAACGGTAAAAAAGCTATCGAAAAAATAGGCTGGCTGATAAAAGGTGAAATCTCCTTTTATTTTACCTCACAATCATAGACAGTAATTTTTTCTTCCTTAAAAAAACCATCCCAATTCCCTAGCATCAACCATCAGAATCAGTATCATCAGCACGTTTATTTTTCTGATATATATATGATCAAAAAAATTCTTGTGTGTTCTGATCATTATCAACATCCATGATGACCAGTCTATGCTGGGCCAAGCATGATACTTTCACCGTATCACTATAAACGCCTTATGGCGAGGTGATTATTTCCCGTTGTGATACCACCTATTGCTTTGGAAGACGACCAGTACGAACAACTCTTGGATGAGTCCGTTTGAGTGCTGTTTTTTGGGTGAAAAGATATCGATCCTGTTCATTATGGAGAAGATATTCAGCATCCAGTCCAAAGGTACACTTATAGAGATCGTATTGAAATGAAGCTTGCACAGCTCGCTGCAGCAAAGGATGTCCCGATATTTGGAATCTGTAGATGAATGCAACTGATCAACGTTGCGTTCGGAGGATCGCTCTACCAAGATATCACGGCACAAGGGGCATGAACACTCGTTCATATGCTTGATCCACAGCATGATTACAACGCACTTGCACACAGAGTCACAACGATCTGATCGACCTATCTCGATGATGCGGTCGGTACGCAGTCGTTTTATACCAACTCATTCCATCATCAAAGTATCAAAACGCTTTGATCATGACTCAACAGTATCGCAACAAGTGCTGATTGAGTGATAGAAGCAATTCAACATACCAGTAAAAACATTCGATGAGTCCAACGACATCCTGAAGTCTGAACTGACTACTCACCAGAATCACAACACCTCTTAGATCGAGTCTTCACGACGTATTTTACCCGTTAGTATCCTCTCCTATGCTTCCACAACACGAACAACAAGTTATTCTTGTTATCAAACAACACGACAACGAAAAAAAAACCGTCCCATATCTTTCGACACTCGATAACCATCCGTTATATTGATGATTTTTTCTTGATCTCTCGCTCGATGATAGAGAAACTGTCCAAGAAATTATCAATGCATATATTATCTGAGAAATTCAAGCACTTACCACAAAATGATGAGAACTCTTTCAGAGATTTTATACATTACATACTGCAGATTTTCGAACATTTAGAGCACTCAACGAAGACAGCAAAAACATCTGAACAGAACCATTTAATACTGTCTGAAATCGTATCGAACAAGCACTCTTTCACTTTGAACAAATCCTCATAAAAAATATGCTCAAAAAGCCTCAATGACTCGAAAAAGTAACCGATGCGTTCTATAGTATCGCTGTAAGATTCTTTCCTTATTATTACTCGATCGAGTAGGAGGGGGATTTTTTTTGACAAACGCTGAAATAAAGAGTATACTAATAGATGAGTGTATTTGACAAGTATCTATTGTTCTATCATTTCTGGAAAATTCTCCTCCCCTACTTCTTCACCACCCTTTTCGTTGCCGCATTCTTCGTTGCTGTTGTTTTTTTGGTTGTTCCTGTCTTTTTCGTTGCTGCTCTCTTTGTCGATGTTTTTTTGGTTGCTGGTTTTCTTGCTGGAGTCTTTTTTGTTCTAGAAGACTTCTTTCTCGGAGAAGATTTTTTTGTGGTAGATGCCAATATCTCTACGATAGTATCGTATGGGAGTGTGGCACCGTCTACTCATTTGGCCAATGGAATAGTTTTTCTATTTCGTTTAATTTGATGATTTCGTCTTGCTCTTTGGACGACTCATTCTTTGTCGTTGTAGACGAATGTTTGTAGAATTCTCTCTTGGTCTTTTTTGACTTTTTCTTCAAGGAGTTCAACTGCTCTCTCATAGTCTATATGATACGGATCATCTGGTTGTTTAATCGATGCGAATGTCGATCATCGTTGGACGTATGGACCAAATCTTCCAATTGATGCTTTGACTTGTTTATCTTGTCGGAGTCACAACTCTCTTGGAAGTGCAAACGCTTCGAGTGCTTGCTCCAACGTTACTGTCTCCAACTGTAAGCCATGCGGCAATGATGCATACTTGATATCTTCGTCTCATTGTTCACCAATCTGGACCAACGGACCATACCTTCAAATTCTTACTGATACTGGTTTTCCAGTTGCAGGATCGTCTCATAACACTCTTTCTCCACTTGCTCTCTCTGCTGTTTCAGTGACTTGCTCGACAGTCGTATGAAACGGTCAGTAAAATTTCTTGATCATCGTTTGTCGCTCGAGTGATCCATGCGCTATATGGTCAAATTCTTCTTCTACTGCCGCAGTAAATCCGTAATCCATAATCTCTGCAAAATGCTCTTGCAAGAAATCCGTTACGACAATCCCAATCGAGGTCGGAACCAATTTCCCTTTTGTTGCCAATAATTTTTTGCTCTCTACTGTCCATAAAATTTTTTGGTCAACCAGCGTCGCAACAGCATGATCAGTGGGTGTTCACTCATCGATTCATGCTTCAACATATCATCTTTGTTGTATCGTAGAAATTGTCGGTGCATAGGTCGATGGACGTCAGATACCCAACTCTTCCAACTTCTTCACCAAACTCGCTTCGGTATATCTTGCAGGTGGTTTACTAAATTGTTCTTTTGCCGTAATCGTATCACGATAGACTTCCTCTCCTTGCTTGACCGTTGGGAGCAAGACATCATCTCCTCACTTTCCATCATATACTTTCAAAAAACCATCAAACGTGACTACTTCTCAGGTTGCAAGAAAGGGAATATCAGTGGTGCTTGGCAGTATCTGCATGGTCGTTTTTAATACATCCGCTGGACTCATTTGTGATGCAACTGTCCTCTGCCATATCAAATGATACAGTTTTTTTTGTTGCTCATCTGCTCATGCATATGGTTTGAAAAAATTTGTTGGTCTAATACACTCATGTGCTTCTTGCGCTCATTTAGATTTTTTGGTAAACTGCCTTGTTTTCAGATATTTTGCTCCATATTCTTTGGTAATATATCAAGAAATTGCACCGATTGCTTGCGGTGATATATATAAGCTATCAGTTCTCATATAGGTGATATGTCATGCTTCATAGAGTCTTTGTGCAAGTTGCATCGTTTTTGAGACTGAGTATCACAACTTCGTACTTGCAGCTTGTTGTAATCATGATGTCGATAGTGGGGGCGATGGATTTTTCTTGGATGGTTTTTGCTGGATCGCATCGATATGAAACGTTGCTGTCTGTAACGATTTCATCAACGTTGTTACTGCATTTTTATCTGACAATGATTTTTTGATAGATGCAGTAAATGAGTGATTTTCTTTGGTTTTAAAGACACCTGAGATTTGAAACGATGAGACTGTTGTATGATCTTGAATTTCTCTTTCTTTTTCTACGAGCAGTTTCACTGCAACTGATTGTACTCTTCATGCCGAGAGTCATGTTTTGATCTTCTTCCATAAGACCGGAGAAAGTTGAAATCAGACCAAACGATCAAGTACTCTTCTGGCTTGCTGTGCATCAACAAGATTAATATCTACTGTCCTTGGATGTGCAACCGCATTATCTATAGCAGCTTGTGTAATTTCACGAAAGACGATTCTTGGTGTTTTCTCTACAGATAGTCCCAACGCCTGACATAAATGCCAGGCGATAGCCTCTCATTCACGATCTTCATCTGTTGCAAGCCATACACGATCCATCTGTTTGATTGCTTTTTTGAGAGCGTTGACTACTGATTTTTTCTCAGGCACTACCTCATACTTTGGCAAAAAATTCTTCTCAATATCGATTGCTTTATTTCATTTGATCAAATCAGAAACATGTCACATACTTGCAACCACTTCAAATCATCAACCAAGATATTTCTTGATTGTTTTTGCTTTTGCAGGTGACTCAACAATAACAAGCGTGTGTTGAGAAGTATCTATTGTAGGTGCTTTTGTGTATCTTCTTTTGGGAGGCATATAGTATTGTATAGAGATTGATATACAAAAATCAAGAAGCTCTTTTTTTATTTCTGTTCTATTGGACCAACTATTAATGGAAGACCATAAGGTTCAGAATCTCTAAAGACATATAAAGGTGTTGTTACTACTCATCAACTCATAGATACATCTTCTCAGATTGAATCATCTAACTCACGCTCAAACTTCAAGAGAATATCTGGATCAAGTAAAGCATGTATTGTCTTCATGCTCTCTTTATTTCATATGAGAGAGTTATGATTATGACCAGCACTTAAAGCAAAAAGATATCATACTGCAGGGCTATAAATATACTTTTTTGCAAGATCAATATCTCACTGCTTATATACTTCCATTGCTATTTTATTTAGGGTCTAGACTAGCAAAGCTACTCTAAAATAAAATTTCTAAGCAATTTCAATAATTCATTATACATATTTTTTGATCATAATCTACAGTTAAATCTATATTCACATTCTTTTAAATGT
>SKJI01000031.1 GCA_007115995.1 candidate division SR1 bacterium | reverse complement strand
TTTGTTCATTGTAGTTGTGTTATACATAGCTAAATAGTCAGCATATAAAAGTGCGAGCACTTCTTATTTTACTGACAATTTAACTTGAGTTCAACATTGACAGTTTAACTGGGTTTCTACATATTATTTTCCTTTATTTGCATTTTATCTCAACAATCATATAGTTTTATATATGAAAAAAATATGATTATTAGGTCGTACGAATGTATGAAAATCTACATTGTTCAATAAATTAATTGGCAATCATAGAGCGATTATAACTGATATAGCTGGTACTACCAGGGAATTTTTGGTTGATGAGATTGTGCTATGATCTCAGTACTATGAGATTACTGATGCACCATGACTAGATACCTTTGAGCAAGAAATACCTTTTTTAGAACATATTATTCAAGAATCTGATTTACTGTTGTTTGTTGTAGATGGGAAGCAAGAGATTTGAAAAAATGATCAACATATCAAACAGATGATTATGAAAGCAAACAAAATGCATCAAACTGTACTTCTTGTTAATAAGCTTGATGGTAAAGTCTATTCAGATGAAGTTTTTTCATTGCTTGCAGAGTGGTATCAGCTTTGATTTGAACATGTGGTTGCACTGTCTGCTGAGCAAGCAGAATGAATCGAGTCTGTTCGTGATATGATTCAAGAGCTCATTCCTGATGATCAATCTTGAACAATTGATACTGATCAGTCTTATATTCCACTGGCAATTTTATGAAAACCAAATGCATGAAAATCCACATTGATCAATGCATTATCAGGAGAGTGGATAGCAACAGTATCTGATACTCCGTGAACGACACTTGATTACTTGACTACTATGGTGACATATCGTTGAAGTGTTTTCAAAGTTTTTGATACTGCATGAATTAGAAAAAAATGAAAAACTGTCTGATTAGAAAGAATAGCATTTGAAAAAACTAAGGCTATGATACAGTATGTTAAACCGGTTGTAGTTTTCATGATAGATTTAGAAGAATGATTTACGAAAAGAGATGGTACATTACTTGCAGAAATAGAACAGTTTGGTGTGCCTATCTTACTCGCATTCAATAAAATTGATTGTTTTTCCAAAGATGAAAGTCGTTATCGTGTTGCAATGATTTTGAAAAAAAACAGTTTCTTGGAACATATGCAAAGAGTGCTTATATCAGCTCAAGAAACTTTGTGACTCGATGCAGTATGTAAAGAAGTGATAGCATTGCATAAAAAATGGAATAGTCGTATATCTACCTGATTGCTCAATAAAGTACTCACAAAAGCATGGTTACTTTCTCCACCAAGATTTCCCAAAAACAAGATTTGTAAATGGAAATATATTAGCCAAGTAAGCGTAGCACCACCAACATTTATGTTATCAGTAAATAATAAAGAATATGCAAACTTTTCATTTCAAGCACGAATAAAAAATGTTTTGCGTAAGGAATGTAATCTATGATGAGTACCTTTGCGTCTTTCATTTAATAGTAAAATTGATACCAATCCATATCTTTCAGATTAAAGTACTTTTCAAATAACTTTACCGTTGTATGATATTATTTCTTTGCATGATGAGAGTTTTTTCATAACTGTTTGCGTCTTTCAGATGCAACAGCAAGTTCAGCACTGATAATTCCTGTAGGAATTGTAATTATTCAATATCACATGAGCATGAGTAGTGAAGCAAGTATTTTTCATACTGGAGTCACTGGTGTAATATCTCCATATCAAACAGTGGTGATAGTTACAATAGCTCGATAAATTCATAATGGTATATTATCAAATCATGCAGCTGGTCACTCTATGACAAACATTGTAGTTCAAATAAGTGAAACAGCGATAAGCACTCATAATAAAAATGCAATAATTTTTTCTTTACATCATAAAAGTGATTGTAAAATTGATGATCAAGAATTATGATATTTTGATAAATTAAAAATTCTAAATAAGCGAAAAAGTCTGAGACCGCGAAGTATTACAGATTTATTTCATCATACAAATCATCACATTAATCAAGGAATAATGGCAAGAAGATCTATAATTCAATAAAAACTCATAATATATTTTAATGGTTTGGGATGCGCATAAATACGTAACACATATTCAATACTAAAAAGCACAGTGATAATCAGATTGATTATTTCAAAACTTTTTCAATAGATTGCATTGAGGGAGGTTACACTGCTTAAGATAATCGAAGCGGTACTTAAAAGAATTGCTAGAATTAATAGTTCATCAAAAACTCTTCCCCAATATGTATTGGTTTTAAAAATTATTGTGTAGATATGTTTTCTTAAGCTCTTAGAGTTCATGATACCATAAGTATATTGGAGAACGATTGATTTGTCAAAATCTTATGTATACTGTTTCTTTGATAATGAACGTTTCATTAGTTTTTTTGTTATTATGAGCTAGAGAGTATATGGAGAAGGGAAATTATATTTCTAGAAGAGGATCTTGCAGTAAAAGGTATACAACCAATCACAAAATAATTTCTGATATTTGCTATGTTTTACTGAGTTTGATTGTGTACTTACTTATATGATCAATATATTCTTGACCTTCTGATCAGTCTAATAAAAATTCTATTAGACGAGGAAGTTCATAGATTATCTGTTCTTTTTTGGCTATATTTCTTTTGTCAGATGCACAACCTGCAAAAAATTGTAGTATCTCCCAGTCATATACTCATATGTGAAGATTTTGACCGAAACGTGTATTTTGATAATCAAAACGTACAAGACATCAGCAAGTTTGTAGATCTATTTTGAGGTGTTCAAAAAACTCTTGATAGTACATAATAGATCATACTAGAGGAATTTCAATCTTTCCATAAAATATAGCTGCATCATTACCAATAAATGTTCAATAGACAATAAAAAGTCCATAGAGTATCGATGCTATAAGAGTAAGTTTTTCACCTTGAATCTTCAATCAATCAAAAATTTCATGGTATTGTGTTGGTAATGGTGTTCATGCTCATTGTAATGCAAGAAATTTTCAGTGCATCATAGCATGAACGGGAGTGTCTAATAGACTCAAGTATTCATTGATTGTTGAGAGTTTTCTTTGTTTAATACCAAATCAGTATGCTACATATGAAGCAGTATCTTCATCAAATTCACGATAAAGACTAAGAGCTTCTTCTACATATTGTATATTGCATTGCATGTTCTCAAATGATTTTCTTTGTATTACAAGAGGCACTTCCATACCATCTCATAGTGCTTTTAGCGGAATCCAATGGAACGATCATTTTCGTAGTACAGCAATCTCTTGATCTGGAATACTGATCGAATAGTCTTTTGTTGTGAGAAGGCGATTTTTTCTATTATGTATCTTTCTCCCTATGGGACTCAAAGCAGGTATATGCATTATCTTTTATATAAAATTTTATAAAGGAGCATAACTTTTATCATATTCACGATGAGTGCAGATCAACCATGACTAATAAATGGTAGTGTAACTCACGTTAATGGGAGGAGTTTTATATTTACTCAGATATTTACCAGGGTTTGTATTAAAATCAAACTAATCATTCATACTGCAAGGAGTTTATAGTACTCATCGTCAATACTTCAAAGTTTTATCAAAACAAACCATCACAGTAAGAAATAAAGCGCAAGCAGAGCAAGATTTCAAACAAATCAAATTTCTTCGGAAAATGCAGCAAAAATAAAGTCACTTTGTGCTTCTGGGAGATATCAAAACTTTTGTAATCATTTACCATATCATTTTCCAATCCATCATCATCAACCTACAGCAATAAGTGCTTGTCTTGATTGCCATCAAATTCATCTATGATCTTGATCTACTGAACTATCAAAAAAATATGCTAATCTATCTTGGACATAACTAAACTGTAGTGATGCCATCAATACTCCAGTAATTCATAAAATTGTTGTAATGAGAATATAATAAAGTCTTCATCAACCGTACCAAAACATAAGTAAAGCTACTGGTCATAAGATCATTAAGGTGCCAAAGTCGGGTAGTAGAACAAACACAAATAATCATAATACAACAATAAGTGCAAATGCCAAAAAATAACGATGATCGCTCATCAATTTCTTTTTTCTTACAAGCCAGTCTGCGAGAAAAATAACAAATCAGAGCATATAAAACTCTCACGGTTGTATCGTTCATCATCATATTTCCAACCAACGGAGTGATCACTGTCCAAAACTTGTTCAAATATCAGTAAACAATAATCACATAAGGAGAGCAGTAACCAAGAAAATAACATATCTTGATTTCCTAAACCATTTTAGCGGAATGAAATAAACGAGTATACACAATCATATTCAAAGCAATACTTTCTCTAAATGTGCATAAAAATAAAAGTAATTTGTAGGTTCATCTCGCAAAACACGAGTAATTGTAAAAGACTCAAAAATACTCACACTGTACATTCCAAACAGTCCAAATACAACTAACAAAGCTCACACAATCAAAATAGGCATAATGATAGTATACTAACTTTTTTGATATCATTTGCAATCTCAGTAGTGTTCACTATATATTGGATTATGATAAATCCGTTAATTCCACTTTTTGTTTGATGAATAATACAACTAATAAAGGTTTGTATAGATATTTATACATCTAAAAAACTGACACGAGCATCTCTGCGATCTGCATGATGATTTCCATCAACTCATAGTTGAATTGCTGCGAGTGTGAGTGTTCTTATGCTTATTAATCACGGCCTCTATTCTTCTGAATTTCTTATTGCGATATATTTTTCTTTCTTATTTTGGTATGACGCTGCAAATATAAGATATCAAGCATGACAGCATGCAAGTTTTATCAATAAAATTCATGAAGAACTTGAAAAAGTCGTTATACTATGAGATCAAGTTACTTATCTCAAAGAAAGATTATGACACACATTTTTTGAGGTATTATGATGAATAATAGTGTGAGGAGCATTAACAGTTCTTTTGTTACTATTCTTTGATAGTACTCTCTTATATTCTTAAGTTATTATTGTATATATGCACCATAAAAAACATAAAAGAACAGCTTCTTTTTCTTTCAAACGTTTAATGAAAAAAATTCGTAGAATTTTCTTTTTCAATAATACTTGATCTGCAAGGAAAAAGATTAGAAAACGTGATAAAAAAAACTATTTTGCATGAGTTATTTGATGGGTATTGAAATGGCAAAAAGCACTTATCGCTATAACATCAATTTTTTTGTTTATTATTTTGAGTATCTTTTTGATAGCAAAGACTATATTTGGTCCTCGTTATACTCTTGCTACAATTCTTATTGATCCTGAATCAAAAATTGAATACAATAATCCGTTACTTTTTTTGGCTGTGCAAGAAAGTTTTTTGTGAAAAAATTATTTTTTGATGCGTTGGTGATGAGATAGAAGAATAAAAGATGAACTTATGCAATCATTTCCTCATATTAATGAACTTGAAATAGAACTTATTGATGATCAAATTGCACAAGTAACCATTTTCTATAATGCACCTACTATAATTTTTTTACTGCCTGAACAGCGTCGTTTTGCTTCATTTAATGAGTGATTATTTTTGTTGTGAGATGAAGATTTTATAGATACTGATGCACCAGTTATTGAACTACCAAGATATACACAGTCATTAGAGAATATTGATGGTATATTTTTTATGTTATGAGAACAACAACTAGTAGATATATATAATACTATTTTTGATGTATTATGAGAAGAAAATGTCTTTGAGTTTATATATCTCCCATGATGAGAGAGATTATTTGTTACTTATAAGTGAAAACGTTTATTTTTTGATTTAACAAAAGATATCAATACACAACTTGCAAAACTTATTAATGTAGAAAATCATTATGAAAATTTTGAAAGGCTTGTAGAATTAGACTTATGAAGTCTTGATGATGTTATAATTAGATAAAAAAATACTATTAAGTATTGAGAACCTTTGCAAACATTCTTTTTCAATTTGTTTGCTAAATGTCTTAGCAGAAAAGATTTAATTGTATTTTGCGAAATGCTGCGATATACTGGTCTATAACATCCTTATGATCATATCGATCATAAAACGATGGGAGATATAAGAGTGATTTACTAATATCATATGCATTATGATCCTGTAATTGTCCTTTATCAGATAAGCATTCTATGATTGAATCATCTGCACAACGTACTTCAACTCATTCAGATGCGAGCAGTGTTATAAGTCAACTGAGAGGTAGTTTTCTTAGATGTTTTTGATTATACTGTAATACAAAACCATACCAAGATGATTGTGTATATCACTCATTACTTCATGCTACAAATGACAGATATGATACAATTGATAATCTTTCACGAAAGTATGCAAGGCACTTGTCTGAACCTTGACGGGTATATGTGTATTTTCTTAATGCATACTTTCATAATATAGCATGTAACGGAGATAGATAATATTTTTGTGAAAAAACACTGCCCTGTGGAGCATGTATAGCTTGATAAGAGTTAATAAATAATTGTTTGACACAGTCAACAATCAAACGATTATTTGTTACTAAAATAGCTCACTGACCAGTGTAAATAAGTTTTTCGTATTGTAATCAAAAGAGAGCAACATCTCATAACGTTCAGACCATTTGCTTAGTATTGTCAATGGATATAGACGCTCCATGTGCATATGAACAATCTTCAATAATAAGAGTATGCTTATGAATTACTTGACGAATTGATGGAATATCAATAATATTTCATCGATGATGTGTTACAATAACAAGCTTGGTATGTTGTGTAACATAGCGTGTAATATCCTCTGGAAGTACTTGACCAGTTTCTTTCTGACAGTCATGTATTTTTACTGTGACTCATGCTTTTTCCAATGCATCATAGAGTGCATAATCAGCAAAAGGAGAACATACAATTTCATCTCATTCTCATAAATCCAATACTGTTATCAATGCCCAAATTGATTCTATAAATCATGGAGTAATAACACTAAATCTCATTTTATTATCTAAATGATCTAAGAATAATCACTGAAACTGCGTACTCATTGTTTCTTGATGAATAAGAGAGAGTCAATCATTACGAATATGAGCAATTTCATCAATCTCATCAATATTACTTTTGGGAGGCCATGGAACATGTGGGCTTGGAGTAGTAACAACTTTTTTTCATCAACGAAGTGCAAATATGTTCATGAGCTTGGAATGAAAAAATAAATATCTTGCTATAGTGATTTATCTCTAAGAAAAATACTGAAAAAGATAAGAAAAATTTTATATGACTCGTTATTACATGTATTTCCCCCAAACATTTCTATAAAAAATTATTTATTGTACGTACTCAGAACTACTCGTATATTGCACTAATTTATAGAGTTTTTATTATACAGAGAGAATATATTTGATGAGTTAAATTTTTAAGAATATGATGAATTTTTATGAAAAATTATGAAAAAAATGAAAAATTTATCTAATTTATGAAAAATTTATGAAAATTATGAAAAAATATGCAAGAAATTATTGAAGGTTTGAAAAAAAGAGGGATTTTGATTAGTGGTAGTACATGTTAGGTAGATCTACTACGTAGTTAATTGCGTACAACTCTTTAATATTGTAGATGTAATATATGAACTATTTATTTCTACATGCAATTTACTATACATACATGGTATGACAGTCTTTTAGAATATTCATTACTTTTTGAATATATAAAGTTATATATAAATAAAAATATCAATATATAATGCGATTTATTTTAATGAATTGTGTCTTGAAACACTGAGCAAAATATGCATACTTCGTATTGCTTTATTTTTTGGTGTAAAGTTGTATGGCGAGAACCAATAAAATGTGAATTCTCAAAAAAAAACAACAGCAAGCAAAGCAAAAAACGCTTTGATGATCCAAAGTGCGTTCAAATGAATGAATGAAAAGATCATACACAAATCCAAAGTGAAATAGTTACGAGTGGTTTATGAGATCAGGTAAATGGATTTGTGATACAACATCATGACGTGAAGATCCAGATGGATATAGAATTCGTCGTCAACCATCATGATGAGAACCTGAATTTGTTTTTATTGGTGATGCTAGTTGGTCTTATAGAAGGTGGAAAAGAAAGAATTTTAGAATGCATAGAAAAAAATAAGGGGATAGTGTAATTGGGAACACGGAGGTCTTCGGCACCTCAGTTATCAGTTCGAGTCTGGTTCTCCTTGAGTTCATTGTAAGTGGTTTGTTGTGCTTCATAGAGTGATAGAAAAAATCTCTTCGTCATAGATATTATAAGAGTAATAAAGCAATGTCCCCATCGTTTAACTGGATAAGACACAGTCCTGCGAAGACTGTAATGCAGGTTCAAGTCCTGCTGGGGGCAAATTTATCTATACAGTACTATATAAATCTCTAAAAAATATCTTTCATTTCCAATAATACATATAACGATTGATAGTAGAGGTTGATAGAATATGTAAAGTATACTATAAAAGTACGCAAAGAATATTTCTAGAGAATGTTTATCATATAGTTAGTAAGTACACAGTATATGCAATGACAACGAATTTTTACTCCTAAAAATTTGTTTATTTTGTATTTGCCATTATAATAGAACTATGCATTCAGTTCATAACTCAAATACATTTGTTTGATATTTTAATAAAATTGATAGATTTTTTGCCGATATTATTGGAGCAAAAAACTATATTCCTTATGTCGAAAAAGTTACAATGATAGCAGAATGATCATATCATGCAACGCCACTTGTAAGACAATATCAAAATAAGTTGAGATATTTTTGAGATTTAAGAAATCAGCTTGTACATGGCTTTAGTCTCGAAAAAAATCATTATGTTATAGCTTCAAATTATGCGGTTGAACAAATTAAACAAATTTATGCTTTATTGACAACACCAAAAACAGCATTTGAGGTCTTTGGAAGAGAGGTATATATATGTTCACTGAATGATTCCTTATTAGAAGTTATTGAGATGATGAGAGCAGATCGTAATACACATGTTCCAGTTTATAATGATGCATGAGAATTTGTTGAGATGTTGTCAGAAAGTACAATTGCATATTGGATTGCTGAATCAAATCATGGATCATTATTGATAGATAAATCTGTGTGTGTCAGTGCTGTAACACTAGAAAATTCTAATGATACATTTGCTTTTATCGATAAAGATAAAAATGTTTATGAGGTGCAAGAACTATTCTGGAAAGCTACCTTAGAAAAAAAGAGACTATGAGCATTGTTTATTTCAGAAGATTGAACGCATAATACACCTATTGTATGAATAATTACTGCTTTAGATTTGCCAAAACTTGCATCTATGAGTATACTTTAGTTATTTATTTTCCTTGTAGCATGACATGAAATCTCTTAGAGGAGTAATGAGTCTGATAGTTATGTTTTTGCTGTTGAGTATAAATCTTGTTAGCGCTCAAAGTAATCAAGATACTCTTGAGTTGATTCCTAAAACTACTGACCAAAGACGAGCAGATGACGCTGACACGTTGTGAACCATAGAGCCATGAGAGGATTTTCGAGAGCAATATAATGCATTTTGATTAAACTATGCTGCAAGAAAAAACACAGACTGATTATGAAGAATGTTGGCAAGTTGAATAGTGACTTGGGATACAATTTTGATGTTACTTACAAGAGTAATTAAATTTATTGCTAATGCTGCACTGATTTTTGGTTCAGCAATGTTTATATATGCATGATATCTTTATATTACCTCTGTCTTTACCTGAGATGCTGCAACATGAAAAGCAAATGAAGCTATCAAAGATGCAGTATTATGAATCGTTATAGTAATTTTTTCGTTTGCAATTCAAAAAATAGTAATAGAAGCATTTTTGGATACATATGTCTATCTTTCATTTGGTTTGGTCTAGTGAGGTATTTATTTTATAAGAATCGATAGTGTAGACTTTATAAAGGATACGCTATACTTTACTGAGTCTTTTTTTAGGGCTATTTTTGTATAGCTCAATATTTACTATGAGTAAGAAGTATTTGTAAAAATAGTAAACATTCTTATAGTATGTGTATTTATTTTTTAGTTTATTGTTATGAAAATCTCTCCTTCTGAAGTAAAAAAATGAACAGTATTGGATGTTGATGGTAAATTATTTAAAGTTATAGATACCGCACATACGCATACATGAAGATGAAGTGCTACTTATTCGTTCAAAGCAAAAGATATTATTCAATGAGCAAATCTGACATTGACCTATAAATCAAGTGCAATACTTGAACAAGCTGAAGTACAAACTAACAGTGCGATATTTTTGTATGCATGATGAGATGCATATACATTTATGGTTAATGATACATCTGAGATGTTTGAGCTTCAAGCAGAAGATATTGAAGATGTAGTACCATATCTCAAAGAAAACTTGGATTGTTTTGTGATGCTGCATAAAGGTAATGTGATTTGAGTAATATTACCAGCATCTATTGAATATACTATATCAGAGACTGTTCCTTGAGTTAAATGAGATAGATCATCAGCTGGTAAAAAGCCTGCAACCTTAGAAAATGGTCTTGAAGTAATGGTTCCATTACATCTTGAAGCAGGAGCAGTTGTAAGAGTAAATACAGCAACAGGTGATGTATGATAGTGTGCATAATTGATGTTTACCTACAATAAAACGATTCTCTCAAGGAATTTTTGGTAGTTATCGTTGGTGAAAAATTTTATTACACAATTATCTATGAATATAAAAAAATGAACTATTCTAGAAAACATAACGATTGATCGTTTGGGTTTTGGAGGTGTGTGAATTAGCAAATTATCAAATGGTAAGGTGATTTTGATAAAATGATGATTGCCGTGATCAATTGTGGATTGTAAAGTAGTGAAAAACAAAAAAGATTATTTGGAAACACATATTGTACATATCCATAAAGTTGATCCAGTTCTTGTGAGTGAAACACCACGTTGTCCACATTTTCAATCGCCATATGCACATGATTCTGAACTACCAGTACATAAACAATGATGTTGATGATGTAAACGACAGTGAATATCATATGAAAAGCAGTGCTCACTCAAAGAAAAAATAGTCTATGACGCTTTTAAAATAACAGAAACTGATCGTTTTGATTTTTATCCTATTATTCCATCACCATTACAGTACTATTATAGAAATAAAATAGAATTTTCTTTTGGTAAATTTATGCAAAGAAAACCAAAAGAACGTAATAATTCTGATGATAATCAATGATTTCTCATCAATGAACAGCGAAATCTATGATTTCATAAACAATGAGAATTTAGTAAGGTCATTAGTGTAGACCAGTGTCATCTTATTAGCTCTGAAATGCACACAGTGTTCAAAAAAATTCATGATGATTTGTATAATGCTTGACTGCCAGTTTATGATGTGAAAAAACAAAACTGATTATTGAGACATGTAGTTTTGAGAGAATGAGTCCGTACAGGTCAGATTATGGTAAATATTTCTTTAGCGAGTAAATACTTTGAAGAAGATACTAAAAGTGAACAAATCCGGAAACAAGTTTTGTCGTCTTGGAAAGAAGACAAACGTTTTACAAAAGTTGTAACAACATGTGTTTTGACACACAATAACTGATTATGAGATAATGTACAGTGACCAGATGCTACTCTAGAGACAATATGGTGACCGTGACATATTTTTGAATGATTACAGTTTCCTTCTGTAGATCTTATAAGATTTCAAATTTCTCCTTTTTCTTTTTTTCAAACAAATACTCACTGAGCAGAACTGCTTTTTGCACGTGCAAAAAAAATGATATGAACAGTACAGTGAAATATTATAGATCTTTATTGTGGTAGCTGATCAATTGGATTAAGTTTTTTACGTCAATCAGTTTGAAAACATGTATATTGAATTGATATTGTCCCAAGTGCAATCGAGGATGCACAAAAAAACGCTATTATAAATGGTTTGCAAGCACAAGCAACGTTTTTTTGTGGTAAAGCAGAAAAATTACTTCAAGAGTGAATAATAAGTAATCAGTGTTTTGTATGAAATGATCTCATTGTGATTGATCCTCCAAGACAGTGATTGCATAAAGAGGTAGTTAAATTTTTATGAACCATCAAAAAAAACCATAACGATCATAGGCTGTTATACATATCTTGTAATCCTGTTACTATGGCAAGAGACTGTCTTGGTTTAATGAAAGAATGATACAAAATTCAAGCATTGCAACCTGTTGATATGTTTCCTCATACACATCATATAGAAACTATTTGACTATTGTCATAAAAATTTCAATATTTTCTTGCAAAAAGAGAAAAAACTCCCATAGTTATAAGTATTTATTTTTTATACTCAATGTATGAAATCTTTTATTATGATAGGATGCATCGCTTGTATAGTATTTTTATCATGATGCACATGACAATCTCAAGTATCACAACAAAATTGATGAACTCAGTGACAAGCAATTACTGCCTCTTGATGAGACAATGAAAGATCAGAAATATCACTGTGAGTAATTTTACCAAGATGATCAGCTGTATCAGCTGCGTTTGCAGAAGATTTTTTGCATGTGTATTCTGCTGCTCTTCAAGAAGTCAATGAATGATGATGAATCGCTTGATTACCTATTAACCTACATGTTGCATATTCTGAATGTGAGCAAGGCTCTACAATAATGAGTGCAGATCGTTTAGTGAAGCATAATGAAGTGATAGCACTTTTATGATGAGTGTGTATGGATGAGATACTCGCATTGATAAACTATGCTCATAACACAAAAATACCAGTGTTTATTCCTTCACTGCTAGCTCTACAATCAACAAACTGATGATGATTTATCTACTCATTTTTTTCTGAAAGTGATCAACTCTGAGTCTTGTTGGACTTACTAGAAGAAACAAACACAGAACGTGCTTTGTTAGTTAGTAATGTCTCAATGCAATCGTCTTTGTTAGCAGAAAGACTTTTGGATCAACAACAAGATATATGGATAGCAGATTATAAGCTACAACATACTCAAGAATCTTTGGCATGATTACTTGATAATATCTTAGAAAATATAGATTTACTTGATCGTATTGTTATGCTTATTGATGATGATGCGTTAGTCAGTGATCTGATAACGATGATTTGAGATCATCCAGAATCTGAACGTATTTTTACGAAAATTATTGGGAATAGCTTATTTACTACTGATTCTGTTCTGTGATTAGCATCTCTTGAATGAATGCATTGAATGATAGAAAATTCTCATTGATTTATACATTGAATAGAAAATCTTGTGTCATCATGATATACCATACAAGAGATGATTACGTTTGACCTAGCATATCAATCTGTTCTTGTTCTTGCTGAAATTTTAGCATGACAAGAAAATATAGATCATGCTGACCTATCTCCTCAAGAGCTTTTTCCTAAAAACGACACCCTAACTACATGGTTACAATATTGACCGTATGATATATGAGTAGTAAAAATAACAGATTGAGCATTGACAATACAATAAGTAAGAAATGTCTTGATGAAGAAAGTATCTTATTGAGAAAAAAAGTATCTTCTTCGTTTGTATAAGTTGTAGTCTGAGCGGTATTTATTTTTTTTGGATAATCGTGACAATAAAAGCTAAAAAAGCTAGATTGGTTTTCTTAAAAAGTCTGTATGGAAATGTTTTTCAAAATATGTCTTACGCTTCAAAATCGTGTATGTATTTTGAGAAATCATTATTGGTATATTGTGTGTTCATTTTTCTGCTGGTATTTCTTTGATGATTATCTACAGTAAGATCGTTTTCAAGTATCAACTCATTGCAAGAAATTACTATACAAGCGACACCTGTAAATAAACAACGTTTATTACAGAGCGCAGTGATGTATCATCAACGTTTTGGTAATACTCATTTAATAGCTGCATACAATGATCTTTTACTCTCGAGAGATCAGGAAGATAATCTGTTTGCAAGAAGAAAAATAGATTGATTTATTTCATGATTAGAAAAACGTTACCCATTTTTAGTAGATGATTGAAAGCAGGTAAGTATGTTTTTTGATCAAGATGGAAATGAATTTGTTCCTCCTCCTACAATAAGAACGCCTTCAAGTCAGAAAAACAACGATCAATTACGTGATGCGTTATTTACAGCAACATTGTATGCAACAGAAGATGAATCATTATATGACATATCTACAAAATCTCAGCAAGAAGATACAACTACTCATCGTTTCGAGCAAGAAGTGTCGTCTTCATCAATGCAAGGAGAGTTTCCTGTGATACTATATACAGTAGAAAAATGATCTATTGATGTGTGACAGTTGCATCGTGCATGGCAATGATGGGTCAATGAACTTAGAGCAAAAAGAAACTTAGAGACATTGCGTCTACAGTCATTACTTTATCCAACTGCTGCTGAGCGGTCACAGCATATGAAGCAACAATGAGTAGCAAATCATAAAAGAACTCCAACAAGTAGTTATTACAACTATCGTGAAATAACAGAACGATTTGCTGAGAGATGATTAGTTTTTATAAATGATAATAGAGCGACATATACTGAAAATGTATGATGGTGAGTATTCAGGTGCCGCGTATGAGATTGTACGCAAGAAGCTCTTGATACAATGCATCGCATTTTTACATTCTTTCGTAATGAAGAATGACAACAGTACGACCCTCATCGAAGAACAATGATACAACCATTTTTTAGAGAATTTGCTTTGTGAATTGCGGTTGATCAAACAAAAAATAGATTATACTTAACCATTCATTATGCAGTATGAATAGATGATGGTATGCTTGATGAGCACATAGATTAATATACAGAATATTATAGATACACTCTTTTAATACTTGTAACTAAGCATGTCTAAAGACTACACAACTATCTTTAAAGCATACGATATTAGGTCACTCTATAATGAACCAATGGATACAACATGTTCGTATTCATTATGATATGTATTATGAAAATATCTTATAGAAAAACGATGAGCAGATCAGCCCTTACTTGTTGCTTCTGATTGAAGAGAATGAAATGAAGACTTACTCATGAGTTTTCTTGCCTGATTTTATGATGCATGAGGTAAAAATTGGCATACATCTAACACGCTTGTACAATCTTTATGAGCACAAAAACATGATTTTTGAGTCTGTTCAACTGCTTTTTTTTATTGGTGTGTGTATCAACAGTACGAACTTTGAGTAATTTTTACAGCATCTCATAATCCACCATGACGAGTATGAATGAAAATAGTTGATAAGTCTGCTGCATTATTACCAACAGAGCTTCTTCAGTGATTAATTGATGAGTATATTCCTTGTCCATATGATAAAAAGCATATGTTTATGCAAGACTTGAGAAAAAAAATCTATACTGCATTAGATAAGCCCCATGAAAAAATTATGAAAAAGCGAATAACATACGTTTCATTGGTAAGTAATATGCTGCCAGAAAAAAACTATAAGCTTGTGGTTGATTATTCTTGAGGTACAGCAACTGGGTATGAGTACGCTTTTTTTCAGCTGTTACAGCAACAAGGATGGGAGATAATCCATCTCAACGAAAAAACTGATCGTTACTTTTCAGCACACCTCTCAGATACAAATCAACCAATCAACTATCAACAGCTTGCACAGGCTGTTCAAGAGCATCATGCAGATTGTGGAATTATGTTTGATGGAGATGGTGATAGACTGTGAGTGGTTGATCAATATGGAAATATGATTCAGTGAGATATGTTGATTCCAATTATTGCGCAGTCTATTCTTGCACAACAACCATGATCACCTATCATCTATGATATAACATGTAGTAATAACGTTCTTACTGCAATTAAAAAAGCATGATGAACTGCAACATACAGTAAGGTCTGATACAAAAATGTTAAACAAGAAATGCTCGAACATGGTGCCGTGTTTGGTGGTGAGCTGAGTGGACATTTACTTTTTCCTGAGACATGATATGCAGAAAGTCCATTGCTCGCACTGTGTCATTTTCTCCAAACTCTTGACCAGTTTCCCGATTGTGCTGCAATGGTCCAACGATACACCCATTGGCACAAACTTCCCGTGATGAACTATGCGGTAGATGATAAAGCATCATTACTGCACACTATACAAATAACATACCAAGACTACACGCAAAACCTCCTCGATTGAGTAAGAGTTGATGCAGAGGAGTGGTGGTTTCTCATCAGACCATCAAACACAGAGCCCAAAGTAAGACTCTATATCGAAGCAACAACACAAGAGCAGTGTGCTTTCTTACTGCAGGAGTTGGAAGCAATCATTGGTTCGAGTTCTATTGGGTAACAAAAAAATCCATACAAGACTGTATGGATTTTTTGACGAACTATTAGCTTGGGAATTTTAGTTTTCATACAAGGTATAGACAAGTGTTGCAGAGTATGTACCTACCGGTGTATACGCTGGGATAATTACTTCTAGTTCAGGCATAGTACCATACATACCTACGATACCGAAGTTTGGATCAGCATCTCTTTTGATAAATGTTCTTGCACTATCAAGAGACTGGAAAGATGCCATACCTGCATCTATAACTACACGAGTGTTAGCTGTTCATGCGATAGTTGTAACTCAAGCAGCACCTGTGTCATCGGTTTTTACTGAGACATTAGCAGCTGGAATTGAGTTAGAACCACTAACGAGATCACCACTTAATTGAAGAGTAGTGTAGTATCAATCATCGTCACCTCTGAGGTCTTCCACCCAAAAGTCATCAAGGAAAGCACCTGTAACTGTTTGTGGATTAGATGATGCAGTAAATGTACCGAAATCAAACGTTCCAGTAGCACCTATACAGATATCTCCTGCTTCGATGGTTACTTGTACAGTTACATCTTCAGAACAGTTAGGATCACCGTCTAAACATGCAGCATCAATTCAACTTGTAGCGATAAAGAATCATGCTCATATAACTGCAAGTGCAGGAAGAGCGAGTAAGAGTTTTTTCATTTATATTTTTGTTAGAAGAAATAAATACAATATAATTATAATGATAAATTGTCAATAATACAAGACATTTTTTAACTTTTTTTGACAAATTCTTTGTATCGCTTATTATAGCTGTCGATATCATATCAAATAAGAACGATAAAAAGAAATAATCAAGCATATCGTTTTGGTGTAAGGAAAGAAATAATTATTTGAAGTTGTTGTTTTATTTCTTGATGTGGGAAATGATTTTGAATAAGTATAAAGTGATCACGCAGAGATCATAAGCTTGCTCAAGTGTTTGGAAGATAATCAGGTAAGATCATAAGTATACTACCATCAACTCATATTCAATCGGACATAATCATTAAGGGTTTTTTATGGTGATTTTCTATATGGCTATCTTGTTGTTGGTTATAAAGAATATATAGTCTATTGTTTCTAGTAATGAGTTCTATAATTGATTGTTCTTGATCTATTCATGGATAAATATACGTAACTCAGTTCTGTTCTTGAATAAAATCTGGTAGAGTACAAGTATTTAGTATAAAACAAGAATAGTGTGCTCATCATCATAGAGTATCCCTATCAGGCGCAGATCAGTGTTCTGTATCACTTACTGAGTTATTCACTCAATCAGCTGCATCATGTTCATAAAGTGTATCATTATCAATCCATCGATTATCAGGAAGGTCTTGAAAAGTATTTCATCCAGCATTATTTCAAACTGTATGTACAAAGTAGCTTGGAAATGAAACAGAGTGATTTCAAACATTATCAAATACTCTTATATATCGATACAGCGTTCATTGAGGAAGAAGTTCATGATTAATCAAGAGAGATGTCTGACTGGTAGAAAATGTGATAGGATTTAGCATTGAAGGTTCTGTACTTATTACTATTTCATAATGAGAAACTCATGATTCACTATCACTTGCTGGAGTTCGCTGGAATAATATTCATGCATCATCAAGCAATGATCATAAGAGAGGAGTTATAAGAGTAGGTATTGTCGGTGCAGTCATATCTACAATAATATTAAGATGATTACTTTGCACTCGATCATTGTTTTCAGCAACAAAATCTCACCAAACTGAGATTATTCATCAATCATCTGCTAATGTGACAGATCAGGTTTGTGTATATGCTCATGATCATGATCAGCTCACTGATCAGAAAATATCTCATAGAATAGTGTATGTTGAACTAGTTGATGCAGTTATCTCTAATACACTGGAATAGCTATTGACATAAAAGACTCATCAACTCAAAAATACTGTATCATCTAATGCAATTGTAGCATCAAATCCATAATTTATTCACAATGAAATTGTTGTGTTTACTGTGTCTCATGCAAAAAGACGACTATATGGCATCAAATAAATAATGCAACTGACAAAAAGCATAGAAAGAATATATTTATGTTTCATAATATAATTATACATATAATTTATTTATATGTCAATAGAATAGTGATTTTTATATAAAAAAATATATAAAATAATGAAATATGTTTCAAGATATTTGTAACGATGTTACAATTCACTCTTCCTCTACAAAAAAAGAGTACACTGTATAATGTGTGTACTACTTTTTTATGTGTGGATAATATAATTATTTAGAATACTTTAGATAAGAGAAATGTATTTTATAAATTATTTTTACTCATTTTCTTTGTTTGTTTCTTGTTTTTTAGTTGTTCTTTTTTGTAGTTCTTTTTGTTGTTGGTGTTTTTTTTCTTGTGCGAGTTGTTGAAGATACTGCATGCTGTTCTTCTATCTTTTTTGGTTTTTGTGCTGTGGAGATTACTATAATCAGCAATATTGCAACGATACATCAAATCACTAACCATGGCATAACAAAAAATTCACTTGATAGAGTGAGTGTTTTAGTCTCTTTTAAGGTATCATAAATATCAGCTGCTACAAAATCAAAGACTGGCGTATATGAAACAACTGCTGAGAGATCAATTGGTCCTCTCCAAAGTGGTAGTCAAGATTGAAGGTCAAAATCAAATGTTACTGATTGATTAGGAAGTATTCTTTTGGTTACTGGAGTTCTTTCAGAATCATTTGACCATTCTAAGACTGGTTCAGTAACAATTGCTCAATTGACAATTGATTGTTCAAGGCGATTCTCTCCAGTGACTGGTCTGTATTGTATTCAAGAGATTGTTGGTATAACAGAAACATCTTGTGCAATATTTCAAGTATTTTCAATAGTTACTGCAGCTTTGAGTAGTCACGTATCTGTTTGATAAACATATAAATGTTCTGATGTTCAAATATTTCCAAAAGAAATTGGAGGTGTTTTTAAATCAACTGACAAGTTAATATCTCATCAAACAAGCATATCGATAAAATATCATCTACGAGTGAGAATATTAAACATTCTTTCTTCATCATCAGTATCTTCTTCATCAGCAAACATCATGGTAACACATCCATAGCTCAATCATGAAAATCAATCTGGAAAAGTTACATGTGCGCGTGTTTCTAATGTTGTTCATGCTCTTATAGTTATAATATCTTCATTATAAGTTACAAATTCACCAAAATTTGATTGTGTTCACTCTGGCTGACATGCCTTATTTTGAGATCAATCTGCAGTTATAGTTCAGTCAACAAAATTAAGACGTACATCTACATCAGTTGGTCAACTGTTGTTGATATAGAGACAGATTTCTTCTGGTTTTCATGCTTCTGCTTCAAGAAACAGTGATCTCATCTGTCATGGTTCTCACTGAGCGTTTTCATTACAAAATCTTATGACAACATCTCATAAGTTACTAATAGTTGGATCAGTAAATTGCGCATGAGAGAGTCATGAGATAAACAATCATCAGAGAAATAACCATGTTGTGAAAATCACATGAAAGAGGAATCTTTTACATTGCTTTGTCATGGAAGTATAATTGATAAGGAATAAATGAGTACTATGTTGTTATAATAATTATAGTGATGGAGCTTGCTTCTATCAATTTTTAGTACTCTTTCACTCTCTTTGATATGTACATTTTATAGTTTTATGAAATAGCTAGTCATTCTTTATTTTCTTAATTTTCATAGAGTGTATAGACGATTATTGCAGTATAAGTATCGATTGCTTGATATTCAGGGATAGTCAGTCTAAGTGTCGGATCTGTACTATACTCTCAGGTTATTCAATTATTCGGTCCAGTTTGTCTTTGGATATAGGTGATTGGGCTGGTAAAGGTGGTAAATGAAGAGAGCAGAGGTCCAAATTCAATGTTTGTATTGACACTACCACTCAACGTAATAATTGGATTTGTGTTTCTAATTTCAGCGATCGATCAAGGCATGGTATTTCAAAGTACTCAGGTAAATGATCAGATCTGTAGAGTTGTATACCATCCAAGATCTAATCAGCTAAAATCTTGCAGTTGAAATGCTCATGAAAATGTCTCGGTAATTTCAATTCATCATGTTTGATTAGTCACTGGAGTAGTAGTAAATACAAGTGGATCTCATACAGTGATACAGACATTATTAAATACTTGCAAGACTTCGATCGTAAAGCTTTTTTCAAAGGTTCAACCATTTCCATCATCAGTCACGATACATATTTCATAAATATTATCACCATCATCGTCTACTGGATTATCATAATCAAATACTTCATTTGCGATCAAGAAATTTCATGATAGTCCAAAAAATCAATCATCAACTCATGGAGTAGTACAGGTAAACGAATAAGTATGCGTATCACCTGGATCAGGATCAATAGTAGAGAGCTCACCAATAATATCACCTAGTGCGTTATTTTCTGCTATTGTATTTCAACTGAGGAGAATATCAGTTGGTGGTGCATTAGTAATTACGCTGAAAGGTAAACTAAACCATCTTACATCTTCTGCATTGTGTGTATCACAAATTCAAGGACCATCTGCTTCACAATATCTGATTTCTGCTGATGACTGATTAACATTTCTTGCTCGTGGGTATTGTGGATCTTCAGGACCATTTTCACTATTTTGTGTGACCATGACTCAAGGAGTTTCAGCGTACGTAGGTGAGAAATTAATGCTGGTCCATGTACTACTTGCAATAGATTCAGTTCATAGTTCTAATCATGTAAAACTAAATAATACTGGATCAATTGCAAACCAACCAATGTTTTCTGACGGTTGTCATGGTGTACAATCATTCTCATTTTGTCATCATCAAGGTGCTTGATGAACACATCATACAAAATCTCATCACGTTGTTGTTATATTATTAACCCAAGCGTGTGCAGCAATATTATTTCATTGGTTTGCTGTTTGTGGGGTTGTAAAAACATAGGGTACATTGGTAAATGTCCTATTAAATGAAAATGGACTATTTGATCAATCTGTTGCAATATTGCTCGCTATTCCAAAATCAGCATGATCAAAACATCATATCTGATCTGTATTGATAACAAACACAGCAAAATCTTCAAGGTTAGGATTGGAAGCACAGGTGATATCCAAACCATCATCAACACAACTACTGATTGAAAATCATCAGGTAGTTACGTTTGAAATAACTGGTATAGGGTAGTCATTATTGTTATTGTCTGTTTGTGGAGTTGCAATGACAATTGGAGTATTGGCGTATTGAGTAGGGGTGAAACTTGCAAAAGAAATTGATTGTGTTCATGTTCAAACATCACTGATCAGTGTAGCAGTCAGTAATTCTTCTGGTGTAAGCATACAGGTAAATGGAGTTCATAATGAAAACCATCTCACCACTTCATTCATGTGTGTATCACAGACTCAAGGACCATCTGCTTCACAGTATCTAATTTGTGCTGATGTCTCATCTACATTTCTTGCTCGTGGATATTGTGGGTCTTGTCACCCATTATCACTATTTTGAGTGACCATAACTCATGGAGGAGTTATATACGATGGTGAAAAATTAATAGTTGTTCGCGTACTATGTCAAATTGTTTCAGTACCAAGTTGCATTCATGAAAGAGCAAATAAGACAGGATCAATCGCAATCCATCAAAGTTCTTCATCAGGCTGTCAACTCGTACAGTTATCTACATTTTGTCATCATCATGGTGCTTGATGGACACATCATTTAAAGGTTCATCAAGACGTATTGATAGAATGTACCCAAGCGTGTGCAGCAATATTATTTCCTTGATTTGCTGTTTGTGGGGTTGTAAACACATAAGGAGCATTAGAAAATGTTCAGCTAAAAGAAAATGAAGTATTTATTTCATCTGTTGTAACGGTTGTTATTCCAGTTTCTATATGGTCAGTACAGCTTGCTATATCACGGTCGATAATAAACACAGCAAAATCTTCAAGGTTTGGATTGCTTGCACAAGTGATATCTAAACCATCATCAACACAACTACGAATTGAAAATCATCAGGTGGTGACGTTCGAAATGACTGGAATTGGGTAGTCATTCCCGTTATTGTCTGTTTGTGGTGTCGCAAGGACTATCGGAGGAGAAATAAAAGTATGAGAGGTTAGTGAAGTAAAATTGACTATTGTGTTACTTGTTCATACATCTTCGATAATTGCTTGCGTTATAAGATTATCTTGATTACATGCAGTACAGAGGCTTGGTAACCCTGCACAAACAAATCATTCTTCTATCTCACACGTACTGCTACATCCATCACCATTGTTGGTATTACCGTCATCACATTCCTGTGTTCATTGGATAATTCAATTTCCACAGACTGGTTCGATGGTAAGTGTTCATGTAAATGAAAATGTTTTATCGTATGGATTAGTCACAGTGAGGGTCATTGGATATGATGATCAGGTCAATACTGGGTTGATAATTCATCATGAAAGTGACCATGTTCAGTCGGTATTGTTGGTACCAGTATAGGTATTTCCATCGATTGTAAGTGCAACACGATCATGGGGACTGTCTAGAAATCAGTGTAGAGCAGGAGAGAGTTCAGTTGTTGTTGTTGTGCTGATAGAAGCAACAGATCTATAGAGAGTATCAATTTGTGCTGCATTGAGAGATGTGTTATAAAAACGTACATCACTGACACATCACCTAAAGAAACCTGTTTCATTACTTCAAGCACTTCTTCATAATCTTAGACGTTTATTAGTATTATTGTCAT
>SKJI01000008.1 GCA_007115995.1 candidate division SR1 bacterium | reverse complement strand
GTTGTGTCATGCAATGCTTCGTCTGATCAAGCATTGTTGTCTACTGCGTTTACTGCTGCAGATATTGTTGTGTCTGCAACGTGAGTTATTCATTTGTGGACAGAAACAACTTGTGGTAATCCTGCATGACTAGCATCTAAGGTACTTATAGATGTGTGACGATGAAAAAAAGACGGTAAGCCAGCATGAGATATAGATTGGGAATATTGTGCAAAGCATGGTGCTACGATTACACCAGTTCCATGAGGTGTCTGACCGGTTACGGTTGCATCGTTATTTCATAATCTGATCGATCTCTATGCGACAATATAAGGGATTGTATCTTGTGTTTTGGTATCTCATATGTATAAATATACTGGTATTTTTGTTGTGGTGAGTAGATAAGTATATTGCTTGTTACAACGCTCGTTATCACAAGAGTTGTTACCGTATTCCTGAGAAAGTTCTTTTATTGGGTGTTTTGCTTGGGTGAGGCGTATGATGATTACTATGAATAGAATGTTTTAGGCACAAAAAAAGTAAATGATTTTTTTTATGGCAAGTTTTCTTTATTCTTGCAGTACATATTGTTCTTTTAGTAATATTTTTTTATCGTTATGAGTCATAAACCACACAAATCACTCTTAGTATTAATCGAAAAACTCCTATGGTGAGTAAGATATGTTATTTTATTTCCAGTGTTGTTTTTGGTGATCTGATTGATCTATTTAGTGATCTTGATGGGGCAGAGTCTCTGGGAAGCTACAGAAGCAATTTTTGAGCAGGCATGACCGTTTGAAGTCTTATCGTATCTGATTGATATAGTTGACTTCACCTTAATTGCTGTGATTATGTTGATTATCTTGCGATGAGTCTACGAACTGTTTATTCGTCCGATGACGATGAATGGTGATGATAAGAAGAATGTTGATCATGTGTTGATTCATGATATTACTGAACTCAAACAAAAACTCTGAAAAGTGATTATTATCTCATGAGTTGTTCACGTTTTTAAGCAAGTCTTAATCTTTATTACGAATGATTGATTAGATTTGATTTATGTATCTGCTACGATTTTACTGCTTTCTCTTGCTCTCTATTTTATCGAAAAAGTATGATGAGACGATCATGGATCAAAGAAGAAACTACATAAAGTACACGAGTAGTATATTTTGCGTTATTATCCATCTACTATAAAAAATCTTTGTTCATAACTTGAAAATCTATCTAACAACACTATACTACCTTGTGTTCTCGTTAGGCTAAGAAGTTGGTGAATAGTCGTTATATTTCCTCTAAATCACCTTGTTGCCTGGGAGCCGGTATGCTTGTACCTAGTACGAGTCGAGCTACCCACTTTGATCGAATTAGGGGCACGGGAATGTGCTATTCCACGGCTTCTTGGTTTTTGTTTACTTATTTGTTTGTTATGGAAATACTCTGATTGACCTTACCATATGTACCAAGTTTTTGATGATTTTTTATAGCAGCACTGCTTGTTCTTTTCCTTGCATTTTTTGTTGTCAATAAATCAACAAAGCTTTGATTACTGTTTGGATGGATGTATGAGTGAATGTATGATTTTTTTGCAGATATTTTGTGAGAAGAAGAATTACTGTGGATCAAAAGTTTTATTACAAATATGTTTTTTGTAATTTTGCTTTATAATATCTTATGAGTCACGTTTGATTTTGTTGCACCGATTTTTTGATATAATGAACTCTTATGAAGATTTAGCTTAGCTGAATATTTAGGGTTTGCGACAGGTGATTACCATTTTACGATTGCTATGGCAATTATTGGTGTTTTACTTATGCTTGCAATACAGTTAGTGAGTGCATGAGGTAAGAAAGTATTATGAAAAGAAATTAACGCACACAGATTCTTTGTGCCATTTATCAAGCTGTTCAACTTCATTTATGAGTATGTGCCGTTTTGGTGAAAAGGCATTATTACCATAGAAAAATGATCAATGCATCCTTTGTTGTACTATCCAGTACGGGTTGTCATCAAAGCATTTGATATTGTTATTTCGTTGTTTGTAGGTTTTTTGGATATAATATGAATACTCGCAAAAGTAATCTCGTTAGCATTTAGGTTGTTTTGAAATATGCTTTCAGGAACTGCTTTGTTTACTGTTTTGATTTTGTGACTGTCAGCTTGAACTGCAAGACTTACATGATGATTGGAATTACCGCTTATTGCACCGCTTATTCTTGTCGCACAAGGGTTATTGGTAGCTTCTATTCAAGCGTTTGTATTCCCTTTACTAGTAGCTATCTTTATTAAGGTAGCAAGAATGTGAAATGACGAGCAAACACAATCTACGGCTGCTTAAGCCTTTTACAATGTTTTTTATTCTTTATTATACAATAGTATTATGGATCAGTTTATTTTAGGTGCTGGACTAGCAATTGGTTTAGCAGGTCTTGGTGTAGGTATCTGAGAAGGTATGCTTGCAAGAAAATCATTAGAATCTATGGGTAAAAACCCAGATATGAGTAATTACTTTTTGGTATTAACTATTTTGGGTATTGCACTTGTGGAATCTGCTGCAATTTATGGTCTAATTATTGCATTCCAAATTATTGGATTAGATCCTACAACTGTTCCAGCATGGCAGCCAATCGCAGCATGATTAGCTGTTTGATTAGCATGATTGTGAGCATGAATCGGAGAATGATATTTAGTATCGTGAGCTATGGATGCAGTATTGAGAAATCCTGCAATGAAAAATAAAATCATGACATTTATGATTTTGTTCTTGGCATTGGTAGAATCTGTTGCTATTTACTGATTGATTATTGCATTCCAGTTATTGTGATAAGACGTTCTTTTTTATTTTACAAAAATGACCACTATGGAAATAAATATTTGAATCTTGATAGCGCAGTCATTAAATTTTCTTCTTATCTTATTGTTGTTTAAGGTGTTTGTCTGAGATAAAATCACCAAAGCAATTCAAGCAAGAAGAGCAGAATTGGCAAAAGCTGACGATGCAACAAAAGCATTTCAAGAAACTGTGGAAAAAGCACAGCAAGAAAAAAAACTCCTTCTTGAAGAGGCTCTTGCGCACAAAAACAAGATTCTTGACGAAGCACATCAAGCAGCACAACTCAAAGCAGAAGCAGTTTTGGACGATGCAGAGAAAAAAGCACGTTCTACAATGAGTCAAGCACAAGAAAGAGCAGATAAAATTGAAAAAGATCTTCAAGATTCATTTGTTGATGCAGTCAAACAGACAACAAATCTTGTCGTAAAAAAACTGTTTGATAAAGATGTTGCACTGCAAGAAGACTACATCAATACTTTAGTTTCTGAACGAAAAAAATAAGATGCACATAACCGCCCAGATGTTTGTAGATATATGGACAGGTCAATGATGATCTGTGGATGAATTAAATGGGTATTGTAAGAGTGTTGTTTCTATTCTCAAAAAATATTGACACAAAATTCATGACAATCAAGTTCGTGCTATTATAGAAAAATACGATAGTTCTCTCTTGTCATTTATCGATGTATTGTATCGTGCTCACAAACTTTCACTAAAAGAAATTCAGCATATACAATCATTACTTGAAGCTGACCTGCAACAACCGCTTACTGTTCGTACTTCTCATCCAGAGTTGATCACACAAGACGATGATTTACAACTACTACCACAAGAAACAATTTGACTGACCGTAGTAGGTGATGGACATGTCTACAAGAGATCGTTGCATACTGATCTCAAAACACTTTTGAAATAAACTTTTTGAGTTATCGCTCATTTTACCCTTTATATTGTTACTTTTTGACTATGTCTATAGCGCAAGAACTATTAAAAAAAATTGAAGATCAAATTACTCAAGTATCCTTAGGAGACTCGTTTACCAAAAAATGAACGGTCTTGGAAATAAAAGACGGTGTAGCAACTGTTATTTGATTAGATACTGTATCATTTTCTGAAATTGTTTTGTTTGAAAATAACAGTAAATGATTAGTGCTTGATCTCAATAAAGATACAGTGTGAGTGCTGATTTTATGAGATTACTCGACACTCAATCAGTGAGATACTGTATCAGCTACTGGTGAAGTGTTTAGTGTTGGAGTTGGTGAAGAGTATCTGTGAAGAGTGCTCAACGGTCTTGGAGAACCAATTGATGGATGAGCAGCGATCACGACGGCTCATCGTATGCCTGTAGAAAGAATTGCTCCATGAGTGATTACTAGACAGTGAGTCGATCAACCAATGCTGACATGAATCAAAGCTATTGACGCAATGATACCGATTGGTAGAGGACAAAGAGAGTTGATTATTGGTGATAGACAAACCTGAAAAACAACGGTTGCAATCGACACAATTCTCAATCAACAATGACAAGATATGAAATGTATTTACGTTGCTATCGGCCAAAAAGAATCAAAGGTACGTAGAATTGTTGAAACACTCAAAACAGAATGAGCAATGGATTATACGATTGTTGTTTCTGCAGCAGCATCAGATCCTTCGGTAACACAATATCTTGCTCCATATATATGATGTGCGCTTGCAGAATATTTTATGTACAATGGACAAGATGCCTTGATTATATATGATGATCTTTCAAAGCATGCTGTAGCATATAGAGAAGTATCATTGCTTTTGAGAAGACCTCCAGGACGTGAAGCATATCCTTGAGATGTCTTTTATCTGCACTCTAAACTCTTGGAAAGATCTGCAAGAGTCAGTGCAGAGTATATCGAAAAAATTACAAACTGAAAAATAAAAGGAAAGACATGATCATTGACAGCATTGCCTATCATTGAAACACAAGCATGAGACGTTTCTGCATATATTCCTACCAATGTAATTTCTATTACAGACGGACAAATCTTTTTGGAGACTGACTTATTCAATGCTTGAATTAGACCTGCTATCAACGTGTGATTATCTGTATCACGTGTGTGATGAGCGGCACAGTCAAAAATTATGAAAAAAGTTTCTTGAAAACTCAAACTTTCATTGGCTATTTACAGAGAAATGGCTGCTTTTGCGCAGTTTGCTTCTGATTTGGATGAGTCTACACAACAAGTGCTCTTTAGAGGAAAAAGAATGGTAGAGATGCTCAAGCAATGAGTCAATGCACCTATTCAGTTCCAAAAACAAGTGGTCTTGATCTATGCAGGTATTAATTGATATCTGGATGTTTTAGAAGTAGACGATATATTATGATTCGAAGCACAGCTTTATGAAAAATTAGCAACTTCTCATAAATCTCTTGCTGATAAGATTATTGCAGACAAAACATTATCAGAAGATATCGAGGAGCAAATAAAAGCCTTGCTCAATGAATTAGCAGAAGAACGTGCCGCTGTATAAGTATTTTCTTTATTGTTTGATAAGACAATGATAGATAGATTTAAAGATAACTACGAAGAACCAAACTATACAAGATTATTTTTGTTATTTATACTTTTTTTGGTGAGCTTATACTTTTGGATGTGATGAGTTGTTGAAGAACATTATATGTGATGAGAAGAAAAGCAAGAAATTGTATGAACAGTTTTTCTAGCTGATAGAGATCTATAAGTATGATTACTAATAACCAATGATTTGTTTGTATTAGTTGTGGTAACATAATTCCCAAAGCAGAAAAAACATCTAGAAATCATTGCCCTCATTGTTTTGTATCATTACATGTTGATGATCTTACTCCTTGAGATAGAGCATCTAGCTGTAAAGGGCTGATGGTACCGCAATCATATTTTCTTACTCACGGCACCATCAAAATCACGTTTGTGTGTTTACAATGTGGTCATATCCACAACAATAAGACAGCATCTGATGATCAAATTGTTGCATTAGATCAAGTGATACAGAAATGGAAGAAGCACATTGATCAGTAGATTGATGTGTTTTTTGATAGGAGTGATGAGCATGTGATGTGCTTAGTATAGAGTATAATCTGCTTGAAATAAGACTATGATTGAGTATGCTTGGAATATTTATCTACTAGCAGATATCTTATGAAAAAAATAATTTTGATATTATTAGTGCTTGCTTGATGAGCTGTTGCATGGTTGTATTTAGAACCGCTTGAACCTACTGCTGAGGTAGCAATTGTTGCATCTCAACCAAATATTAGAGAAATTATTGCAGAAAGGAATGCTCAAACACTCACCGATAATCAACAAGAATGAGTGTGAGAAGCTGATGATGCTTGAGAACAAGAAGAAGCTATGCTCAATGATGAACCTACGAGTAGAGCTGCAACTGTTTTGGATAGAACGATTGATGCAGAAGTCTTGTTGCCAGCATGAGATATTTATACTTTAGCAGATGCAAGCCAGATACTATGGGAATGAAAGAGAGTATGATGAGCGCATTTTGGAGATGTACAAGTCCTGGAGTGAGTACTTTCAGTCAATAATGGACAGGTTATTTGATGAGAAATTTTGGTAGATATGACGACTATACAACCTCGTGATATTGCTGACCAGACACTAGAAGATCACTTACAAGAATGGTTCAATACTCAAGAGCATCCAACTGCACAATTTATTCTTTTGGATGTGCGTGATACAATGCTTGAATGAATTATGACAATAAATGGTGTGAGTAGAATTATCTCATTTCCATGAATATTTGTTGTAACAGATCAGCTTGTTTCTGCAAGCGCGTCATTTGCTTTGGATAGAAATGACTTTGGGTTATGATTACTTGCTCCATGAGTGAGTAACTACCTTGAATTATCCTATGATTTTACTTTTAGACAATAGACCTTATCCAATGAGTTGAGTGTGGTTAGTAGCATTTTATGCATTTATTACAGTTATTTTTACGTGATTATGAGCAATACCATTTATTTGGAAGAAAAATCTTTCCAAAAGTTGGGTTGCAAAAGCACATGCATTAGCAGCAGCATTGATGTTAGCTGCAAGTTTTTGACTTATTTATGAGTGAATACAGTTAGAGTCATGAGATATTATGGCTGATATTACCTATTTTAGTCAGCTGTACTTTGGTGTATCTTGATCTGCTTGGGCAGTTGTCCTGTGAATACTGATAGGACTCATCTTTATTATATTTAGTGACAAGATAATCTCTCGCTATAATAATTTATGAATTCATCATCTCAAAGGTGCAGATGCCAAAAAAGTGATTATGATTATTGGTATTATGACGATACATTCATTTACTGAGTGAGTTGCAGTATGAGTTTCATTTGCTCCAAGTGAAGCATTTGGTATTTTTATAGCGATAGCGATTGCTGTGCATAATATACCAGAATGATTAGCTATTAGTACTGTGCTTGTACCAAAATGATATACGCGACTTCAAGCTGCATGGTGGAGTATTTTTTCAAGTATTCCGCAGTTAATAATGGCTATTCCAGCGTTTCTTTTTGTACAATATTTTGCCCCAATTTTACCAATATGATTATGATTTGCAGCTTGAGCAATGATATGGATGGTTGTTAGTGAATTATTGCCAGATGCATTAGAATGAGCACCCAAAAGCTCTATTGCGACAATTGTGACTATTTGAATAACATGAATGGTGCTCTTCCAACAACTTGTGTGATAAAATAACACCCAAGCAGTCAAGACGACTGTAATTTTTTCTTTTTTTCTATCTCTCCCAATGCATATCCAAGATCTTTATAAACAATTACAAGTACCGTTTCCAATTCAAGAACATATGATTGATGTTGCAAGTGTCACTGCGATGATTTGTGATCATCGACAAGGAGAGGAGCTTGATAAAGAGTTACTTCTTACTACCGCATTAGTGCATGATCTAGGTAACCTTGTCAAAGTTGATTTTTCTTTTGGTTGAGAACGATATCAACAAAACTTAGAGTATCGACAACAAGTAAAAACATCGCTTATAGAGAAGTATTGAACTGATTGTGATACAGTTACTGTATGATTGCTTCGTACGTTGTGACAGTTTCCACAAATCGAATGATTACTTGCATGTATGGGTGTAGAAAATAATGTATGAGTTGATTTGTGAGTGCATGCAAGAATTATAGATTATGCAGATACTAGAGTCTCTATTGTTTGAATATGCTCATTGGATGAAAGGTTATATGATCTCCAAAGAAGATATGCACACAAACCACGAGCTCATGGTACACAGTGGGATGCATTACGAAACGATGCGCATCACGTTGAATCATATATCTTTGCACAATCTTCCCTAAAGCCATCTACTATCACGCACGCATCAACCCGTACGTACGCCGAGCAGTTATGGAATTATGATGTAGTATTGAGGTAGTGGGAGGTGAGTATTTTTTCAGATATTATTGAAGCTTTTTTGAAGAAAAAAACACAAAATAGCTAAGATTTTGTGGGATATAGTATATTTGATAGTTGTTATTAGTTTTTACAACTGACTCATTAAATCATCGATTTTTCATTCTTTCTCTGCACTTTCTTGTTTAACGAGAATGTCTTTTTCCATGTTTTGGATGACGAGTGTTCGTCTTTGTTGTTTTGCTTCTCTTTGTTGTGCTATTGCTTCTTTTTCTTTTTCGTCTTCAGCGGTGAGAACATGAAGGTTCATTTGTTCTTCTGCGTAGATTTCATATAATCTCAAGATCTGGAATCATCGGAGTTCAGAGATTTTTTTGACGACTACTTGATCACCACTTTGTACAGAAATAACAAACTCTGCGATATCTTTGTCTTCTGGAACTTCAATATATCAATCACTACTAAATGATGCAGCAACGAGTTGCATCAATAAGACCCAATCAAAATCTTCTTTGAGTTCTTCTGGGACGATATAGTCACAACTGCTAAATTTTCAAACATATTCTGTATACCAGAGTTGATCTTGTATTTCTCATTCAATTGTACCAAAGAATTTTTCATATTTTTCAATTACTTCTTTTTTTTCTGCATTTTCTCTCAAATCATTGATGAATTTTTGAAAGTTGAAGAGCATAAGTTTATTGGCCTAAAAGATAAAGTGATAGTTAGTGAAAAGATTATATCTTTTTTTGGATATTTTCATAGAGTTTTTTTAATTCAGCAAGTTTTGCTTTCCGATTGATCTGTTTATCAAGATCATCACCAAGTGATTTTGCTTTCTTTTCAAAGGTTTTGAGACGATCTTCCATTTCATTTTTGAACGTTTCAATCGTATTATCAGATTTTTTTGGTAGCACTTTATTTTCAGTCAAATATTTTTTGATTTTTTTGTACTCTTCCTCAATTCGTTCTTTTGTTTCTTCTGCTTTTTCTTGTATTGTTTCTTGATTAACTTCTTGAACTGACTGTTTTGCTGAGAGCAGTAGCTCTTTATTGAATTGTATTAATCTATTAAATACATATTCAACCTTTTCTCGTCATTGTTTTTTACTGAGCTGCGTTTTGAAATTATTATCTTTTTTCTTCATCACAAGAAATTGTCATGCAAGGAGTGCAGAGATCCATACAAGTATTTTTTTCATAATATTTTCATTAAATAAATATACTTATTCTATTTACTTAGAGCATCTTTACAAGTATAAATTGTCTTTCTTCCAAGTTGTTCTACAAATCTCCCACAGAGTACTTAAAATGGTAAATCATCATCATATTTATGTGGTACAAATGGTTCGTCTGTTTCAGTTGCTGCTGTGTTGGTTGTTGTGTTATTTTTTTCTAATTTCCAGCAGGTGATACTATTATATCGTTTCCCTTTGTATTCATTCGCTTTGGTGTTGATCGAGCACGTTACTTGATCTCAGACCTGTATCGTATCGAGTAGTTCAGTTTTTTCCTTAAAAAAATCAAGTACGATTCATCACTTTCGTTCTTTATCAGTAATTTCTTCAAGTACAAGTGTACGTTTTGGTAGCTTGTTTGCTCATACATGTTCTAGCGGTCATATATGTTTGACTGTTCATTGGTATTGCATGGTAGTATAGCATTATGATAAAAGTTTATTGATTAGGTCTCGTCATGTTTGATTCACTGATGTTTGAAGCGTTCAGATTGTAATATGTATATCTCATGGATACTCTGTTAGTAGCTGTTTGAGTTGTTTGAGTTCTTCTATATCTTCTGGCATTGCGTATACTGATGGTTGCAATGCATTCTGGTTTTTACTGCTCTCTTGTATAATGTTTTTCTTTGTTTCTTCAAGGGTATTCTGATCTTCTGTGATTTTTACTGCTGGGTCTTTAGTGAGTTTAGTTGCTTTTTCTTGATGCTGTATCATCCTTTCTTTTCTCATTACTGCTACAGTTTTTTGGGGATCATAAAGTCATTTACTTTGTGCTTTTTCTACTATCTCATCTCTTGAGTAGAGTAACATTTCATTAATTCTCGGTGACTTTCATTTTCGTCATTTAATAACTACGATATCAAATAATGCTAAATCACTTTTTTCATTACAATAAAACTCTAGCTCTCATGAAATATCTTCTACTTTTATAAAGAATCATCATCTCATTCATTTGCTTATTCACTTGATATAGCCAAGGAGTGAATATTCTCAGTAATCTTCAACATCTGCAAACATACTAATAAAAATATATTTGCTTCTAATATATGGAAAGAGTCAGTCTAACGGGTGAGATGAAAGGAAAGTTTTAAAGATGCTTTGTTCATAAAAAAGAATATCCATGTTTGATCACTGTGTGACTGGTTCAAGTGATAAATCAGATCATTGGATTTCTTCCATTGCAAACAATCATCATGTTGCTGCTTGTGAAGTAGACATTTTCGATCGATCGATAATACGATGAATATTTGCTACAAGTGTAAAACGATCATAAAACTCATCAAGTGCTCATGATTTACAAAGTGCTTCAACTGATTTTTTATTCATAAAGCTACTATTTCTTTTTACAAAATCAGAGAGAGAACTATATGGTCCATTGGTATTTCTTTCATCTTCTAGATGATATGCAATATCTGATCAGATTCATTTAATACTACGAAATCCTAAAATAATCGCTCATCATACTGCTGCAACATGTTCAAACGATTGATTGACAGAAGGTACTTTGACCACATATCATTGAAACTGAATTTCATTGATAAATTTAGCAAGTTTCTCTGTATCTTCTTCTACGGATCTTAATAAAGCAGCATGAAATTCTACTGGGAAATGTGCTTTGAGCCATGCTGTTTGATACGCAACATATGCATAGCATGCAGCATGTGATTTATTGAATGAGTAGTCAGCTGCTGGTTCTACCATTTTTTCATAGACCCACATTGCAGTTTCTGGTTTATAATTTTTATGCTGTGCTGCTTTTTCTATAAATTCTTTTTTGATTTTTTCTATGACTTCTTTAATTTTTTTACCGACTCATTTTCTTAATTTATCCGCTTCTGACAATGAAAATCATGCCATCGCTTGTACCAGACGCATAAGTTGTTCTTGATAGACAGCAATTCCATATGTTACTCCCATAAAATGCTTGAGATCGGCTTCTAGTTGCTCTTGTTGTTGTTGAGCTACTTCAGGTCAATATGTCTGTTTGAGTTGTTGTAGGAGATCTCTATGCATATATGTAACAGGTTCTTGTTCGTGTTTTCTATCAATATATGAAGGAATAAATTCCATTGGCCCAGGACGATAGAGTGAGACCATTGCTATTAAATCGTTGAATTCTGTTGGTTTGAGTTTTTTTAACCATTGTTTCATACCATCTGACTCAAACTGGAATACTCAAGATGTATCTCATTTATGGAAGATTTTTTTGTAGGTGAATGCATCATCAAGCGGTGGTTCAAAGAGCATACTATCCAAAAAATTTTGAAATAATGGTTCAAGTTTTTTGTTTTGTACTTTCCTTTGTGCAGCAATTATCTTAATAGTATGTTTAATGATTGAAAGATTTCTTAATCATAATACATCCATTTTCAATAATCATATCGTTTCAATAACTGGTCATTCATACTGACTAACAATTCTTTCCTGATCACGTACTCATTTTGATCATGATTTAGGTGGATATTGAATTGGTGTAAATGTTTTCGTCTTTTGTGGTGCAATAATCATACCACAGGCATGTACTCATATTTGTCTTACTGTTCATTCTAGCTTGCTTGCAATTTCAAGAACTTGCTTGATTCTTCCATCTGTATTGACTGCGTCTTGCAATTCACTATTTGCTTCAAGTGATTTTTGTATAGTTTTTTCAGTAATAAGCGATGAGAGCTTGTTCGATTGTTCAAATTTGACTCCATAGACTCTTGCAACGTCTTTAAATGCAGCTTTTGCTGCCATAGTCATATAGGTGCCGATATGTGCAACGTTATCAGATCAGTATTTTTGTTTGATGTACTCTATAACTTTTTCTCTTTGGGTATCTTCAAAATCTGTATCTATATCTGGCATACTAATACGTCCAGGATTTAGAAAACGTTCAAAGATAAGATCATATTCTAATGGATCAATATCACTAATTCATAGAGCATATGAGAGTAAGCTTCATGCGCATGATCATCTTCATGGTCATACAACTATTTTATGATTTTTTGACCACGTAATATAATCTTGTACAATCAAAAAGTATGTGTTGTATCACATCTCTTTGATAACCTTGAGTTCATACTCTAGGCGTTCTATATAGTCTGCAACGGTTTTTTTCTTGAGTGTTTGTTGTTTTTGCTCCTGCAAAAATCATTGTTTGTACTTTGTGTAGGTTTGTTCTGTAGCTTCTCGTAATTGTTCGAGTGAGCTTTCTTGAAGTGATTGTGTCAATCAACCGTGGTTTGTTCTTTTTGTGCATGATAAAATAGTGTCTTGTGACCGTTTTAGTCAAAAACGCTTTTGTAATCAATCAAATGAATTATAACGTAATTCAAATTCAAAAATATTCATCAATCTATTATAAGAAAAAATATGCGTATGTGGAGTGATTTTTTTATTTTCTTTTTTCCCATAAAATATTACAAGTCAATTTTATTTTATATAAAATTTTTATAAGTATATATTCTTTTTTTCTTTATAAAACAAAGATATCTTTCTGTTTCTTTATTTTTGAATGTAGATTATTTATTATAAAAAATATTATTTTATTTCTGTCAAACTTTTTATATTGTGTTTTTTATAGTGATCTGTATTGTGCAGATATCTTTTGAGCATGTGCTGTCTGCAGAGAAGTTATCTGTTCAAAAACGGAACGTTTGTATGCTCTTCTTTACTTGTTTATCTATTAGGTATGTGTGGTATATTTGGTTATAAATGAACAGCGCATGACGTTGTGTATACATTACTAGAGTGACTCCAAAGACTGGAGTATCGTTGATATGATTCAGCATGAATTATTTGTTTTGGGCCTGATAATGTAGTACTTAAAAAGGCAACATGAAGAGTTGAATGACTAACTACTCAGTTGAGAGATCACAAGTATTGATCCACATTAGTTTCTGGTATAGCACATACGCGCTGGGCTACACATGGATGAGTGACAGAAGAGAATTGTCATCCCCACGTAAGTAATGATGGGAGGTTTTATATTGTGCATAATGGAATTATTGAAAACTATCGTAAGCTCAAAACAGAGTTAGAAGCAGATTGATATACATTTTATGGGCAGACAGATACAGAAGTAATTGGAAATTTACTACAAAAACATCGAACAGGTGATCTTGTTGAGACTGTACAAGATATTACAAAGCGTATTAGAGGAGCATATGCATTATTGATAGTCTGTACTGATAATCCAAACCATATGGTTTGAGTGAGACTTTGAAGTCCCTTGTTGTTGTGATATACAGGTACAGAGTATTTTGTTTCATCAGATGCACAGGCTATGAGTTGATTTGCTGAAAAGGTTATATACCTTGAAGATTGAGATCTTGTATCAATACAGTGAGAGAGGTTTTTGTTATTGTCTGGTTGAACGCCAGTTCGTAGAAAAATTGAAGAGCTTGATCAAGAGAGGCTTCAAGCATCCAAGTGAACTTATAAGCATTTTATGCTCAAAGAAATTTTTGAACAACCAGCTATTACGTCAAGAATCTTTATGGGAAGAATAAATTTCGAAGAGTATACACTGACTGCTGATGCGTTTCATGGTATGCAACATAAAAGATTCCATGATGTGCAGTTTTTTGCCTGTGGAACATCATATTATAGCTCATTACTTGGTGCGTTATGGTTCCAAAACATAGCAAAAATTCCTGCAAAAGCAATCATAGCCAGTGAAGCAGAAAACACTCCCTCGTTTTTGCAAGAAGAAAGTTTGTGTGTGTTTGTTTCACAGTCATGAGAAACTGCTGATACCATTGAAGTGCTCAAACAAGTTCTTGATGAGTGATGAAAGACGTTTGGAATTGTCAATGTTCCATGATCGTCAATTGCTCGTTTGACTCATAGTTGATTCTTTACAAGAGCATGAACAGAAATATGAGTTGCTTCGACAAAAGCATTTCTTGGGCAAGCTATCTGTATGGTTATGGTGAGCTTATTTTTGTGAAAACAACAATGAATGCGTCGTAGTCACTACAAACAAATTATCCAAGAATTAGAACATCTTCCCATGTATATTGATACGGTGTTATGACAGTCAGAATATATTAGATCATTAGCAGAACAACTTGCATGATTTACCCGTTTTTTCTTTTTGTGAAGAGGATATCAGTTGCCTATTGCTTATGAGTCTGCTTTGAAACTCAAAGAGATATCATATCAGTTTGCACAAGGATATCCTGCATGAGAGTTGAAGCATGGGCCATTAGCACTGATCGATGAGCAGACACCAACAATATTTTTTATGCCTGCTGATGAACATTTTGAAAAGAACATCTCATCGATGCATGAAGTACAAGCAAGATGATGAAAAGTACTAGTTATTAGTGATAAAAAAGTAACCTGAGCTGATCGACATATCCTTATCCCGTCAACGGTTCCTGAACTTTCACCACTCATAACTGTTGTGGTCTGACAACTGCTTGCGTATCATATAGCAGACATACTTTGACACGATATAGACAAACCGAGAAATCTCGCAAAATCTGTGACAGTTAAGTAATGCTTACCAACCTTGCCATCATACGATCATCTCTACGACATGACAGAGTTTTTCGACTGAAGAGAGTAAGACACGTTCGTTGATACTGTGTGGATCTTTTATAGTTGGTCAAATCGAAGCAGCTTGGAGAGGATGTGCTATTCTAGAAACGATTGCGCCACATTCTAATCACGCATGATATGCAACAATTGTTGACGGTTCTCACAGTACAGTATCATAAATGCGTTGTACAGCTTGTACAAACTCATCATCAGGATTCTGTGATCGTCATGGGTAACGAGATTTTATTTTTGTTGTGGATCAGACTGTTTGGAGGTGTGTTTGGATGGTTTGTATAGTATCATTCATCGCTTCGTTGTTTGATGATCTTGGTGCCAAGGTGAGCAGTATATGCTCATCGGTTGTTTGTATGATACCAAGATTACATGATGTTTCTACAAGATTTGGGATTGTAGGATGCATTGCAAAGACTCATACTGGTAGCGTACTTATTGTTTGGATGATTGATGGAGCATTTTCAATTGCTCATAGTATCTCTGTTTCATCTGCGACTGTTACAGAAATATGTGCATCTGGTTCATCGTATCAATCAAGAAGAGTTTTCAAGGTGGATGTGAGTGATTTCTGGAGATCTGCGTGATCCTCTACTCAAACGATGAGATATGCATCTGCAGGAATTGCATTGTCTGCTTGTCATCATCCGAGTGTATAGAGTTCGTATGGTTTATCGTATGCATGCAAACAGTTGAGTAGTGTACTGATTGCATTGATTCTTTGTTTATTGATATCGACTCATGAGTGTCATCATTGTGCTCATTGGAGTGAGACACGAACAGGTTGGAATTTTCACGGTTTTCTTGTCAGAGGGATTGAGCAGTCGATGCGTGCTCATCATGACGAACTAATACAAATTTCTCATTGATCTTCTGTGTCGAGATTGAGTAAGTATGATCATTGTATCATTGTAGGATCAAACTCCAACGCACCAGTCAGTCATCTTTCTTCATCAACAGTAAAAAATAACTCTAACGGTCAGTGCGGTCAATCAATGACAGCAAGCATCATCGCAATTGCCATACCATTGTCTGCTCCGAGCGTTGTCCCACGCGCACGTAACCATCCATCTTCTTCGTATATATCCAATGGATCACGCTGAAAATCATGGGTACTGTCTGGTGCTTTGACACAGACCATATCCATATGTGCTTGGAGTGTGATGATTGGTTTTTTTTCAAGTCAATGGGTAGCAGGAACTTGTATGACTATGTTTCCAGTATTATCTTGGTGTGTCACAAGATTACGGTCTTGTGCCCATTGTAGTAACCATGCACGAATCTGCTGTTCTTGTCATGAGGGTCTTGGAATCGTCGTAATAGTTGTAAAGTAATCGAGTGTTTTTTGGTACATCTGCTAGAAGGTTATGAAGATAAAGGTGGGATATGAAAGAGTATACTTCAACAATACATCTGTGCAGATACTCTAGAGCCAATGTATTGTATAGCTCATTGGCTCTAAAGCAACTCAAACTGCATCAAAGAGTATTGCATGGTGTCTACCAAATAAATCCATCAATTCATCATCATCAAATATCATCAGGTCATTGATATTGATTGTTGCTTCAAGATCAGTTCTCATTAGATCATTGTCAGAATGTTGTTGAGAGTTCTTGTTGTACTGTTGAATTAGATAAAAATACATCTTCTTGGTTTGTGTGATCAAATCATGAATTTTCTATCTTTGACGGAGGTATTCACTTGTAATTACGATTGATGAATGCACTTTCCTCATCCATTCGTGCCTTTGAATTTTTCATGGGAGTATAATATACAATAATAAAAAAGATATGATCTTTCTTTGTAGTGTTGCTTTGCTGTACAATCATTTCTGGTGCAATACTCATAGAGAACAAAAAATCCCTTTTCAGCGCTAGAGAAGGGATTTTTTATGAGTATATGACTGGAACGATTTCTATATATCTAGTTCTATCATAGCTCAACAACCAAAAAATCCCTTCTTTGTTCTCCAGAAGTGACATTTTTTAGTAGTGAGTGTTATCATAGAAGTACAGTTCATAACGAACACTATAAATAAAGATAGATAGTATGTATACATCTCAGATTGAAAATCAAGTGGTTTTTTTGTTATATTATATGTATGTTCTGCTCTTTTGTTGTTTTTATGCTTGGTCTGATGATTTCCCCAGGGATCTAGTTGTGTATTCTTCCAAGAGTTGTGTGCAGAATTCGTCGCTTGGGAGTGTGTATTGTTCTTTTGTTGCATAGACTCTGACGCTGACGGTGTTGTCTGTTTGTTCTTTTTCTCAGAGTATGAGCATGTATGGGATTTTGAGGAGTTCTGCGTTTCTGATCTTTTTATTGAGTGACTCAGCGGCATCATCGATTTTTACTCTCAGTCATGCTGTTGAGAGCATTGCATGGATTGTCTCTGCGTAGTCATGAAACGAATCGCTGACTGGTAAGATAATTGCTTGGACTGGAGCAAGCCATACTGGGAATGCACCTGCAAAATGTTCGATCATCACACCCATAAAACGTTCTATTGATCATGAAATTGCTCTATGAATAACAACTGGGCGTTCTTTTTCTCACTGTTCGTTGATATAAGTGAGATCAAAACGTTCTGGCAGGTTAAAATCACACTGAATTGTCGCAAGTTGTTGTTCACGTCCGAGAGCGTCCTTGAACATAAAATCAAGTTTTGGTCCATAAAATGCTGCTTCTCATGGGATTGTTTTGTAGGGTAGTCATGCATCATCAGCTGCTTGCTTGAGTCCTTGTTCAGCTATATCCCATACTTCATTGCTTCAGAGATATTTGCTCTGATCGTCACCTCTCACAGACAGTGATACCCGATATGCATCAAGCATACCAATCGTTGCATAAAATTCTTTGATGATCGTCACAATCGACATCACCTCTTGGTTGATTTGTCCAATACGGCAAAACAAATGTCCGTCGTCTTGCGTGATACTTCTCACACGAGTCAATCCGCTCAGTTGTCATTTTTTTTCGTCACGATAAACAGTCCCAGGCTCAAAATATCTTACTGGCATATCACGATAGCTAAACTGGTTGTCAGCGTAGAGTTGCATATGATGTGGGCAGTTCATTGGCTTGATGAAGAATTTATCATTCTCTTCTTTTCATGAGACACGAAAGAGCTCATCACCGAACTTGGCAGCATGTCATGAGGTAACATATAAGTCTTCTTTTGCAAGGTGCGGTGTCCAAACTTGCTGATATCATCTTTCCTTGTGTAGCTCCCAGAGATAGTCAATAATTTCTTGACGCAAAATCGTTCAGTTGGGCTGGAGGAGTGGCATTCACGCACCAACAAGCGGAGAAATGGTAAATAGTTTGAGCTTTTCTCATAATATTCTATGGTCTCTTTTCTTTGCTTCTTCAAGTATGGTCTGGTATGCTTTGAGTTCTTCTTTGTTTGCAAAAATGTCCATATAAATTCTTGTCATCATTTGGTTGTTTTCGTCTGCTTGTCGGTATGCTCCTGCAAGTTTACTCACAACGCATCATCCAGTATCCAGATCTTCTTTGGTCGAAGCAACATGCGGTCATGCACACAGATCCAAAAAGACTATTGCTTGCTGATCGTCAATGGTTCATTGTTCTTGGAAGTATGCAGTCACGGCAGTGTAGTATTCTTTTCGTCATGGAGCAGTCTCTCTTGCATGCTCCAAGACAGCAGCAGGGACGACATTGAGGTAGAAAGAAATACGCTCTTCACCTTGTTGTTGGAACTTATCGAGTAGTTCGTTTTTGAGTTGTTGGTTGGTCAGTGCGTTGATCGTATATCATTCTTGTATATCGCATGCATAGACGAGAAACGTTTGCTTTTCGCTACAAATACGCTGGATCGATTTGGTCAGAGCTTTGCAATCAGTTTCTTTGAAGGTGATTCAATCTGAAAACGCAATATCATAGTAGCATCACGTCTCGATTGCAGGTCATGTTCCAAGTTGTGCATCTGGATCGATAAATCTCTGGACTGCTTGTGCAAGCATGTGTGCAAACGAGTGACGTTGCGTTGCTAGTGGGAACTGTTCTGGATTACTCATGGGAACAAAACAAGAAAAATTAAACGCTATAAGTGTACTCAAGAGCAAAGGTTTTGCAAGTGGTGGGTGGTGTGTGTTGGGAGTTATAATTCATACATTTTTTTACTGTTATTATATTGTTGTTTAGAGTACTTAATCTCTCTCACTCTCCAATTTCCGAACATATTCCAAAAAAGTCTTCCTTCCATTTGCAATTTACTTGTCCTTTCGTATACTTTTTTACTATGAAAACAACAAAAACGTTCCATATTATTATTTATGGGTGTCAGATGAATTATAGTGATTCTGCACGTATCAAGGCAGTATTGAGTAATTCATGAATGGCATATGTCGACAACAAAGAGCAAGCTGATATTGTGATTTTGGATACATGTAGTGTGAGACAGAAATCAGAAGACAAAGTATGGGGTCAGCTCAAAGAGTTGAGAAGCGACCAAAAAATCTGGCTGACGTGATGTATGATAGGACACAATCTCAATCTCAAAAAAACAGGAACCACCAAAAGCAAAAAGATGACGATGGGTAATTTTGTTGATAGTGTGTCGAGTAGTGAACCAATGATTGTTTGACTAGAGTCGTTACAAGAGGATTCTGCGTTACAGAAGGTTGTCAAAGCGTTCAAAACATGAAAATCAGATGCGCCAGACAATATTCTCTATGTCAATCATGCGTTTGATCCGTTGTTTAGAAAAATGAACGCCCAGTTTCCCAATGTTGAGCTGTTTTTTAGAATCAATGATCTCTGATTATTACCGTATGCACTCAAAAAACTCTGATATGAAGTCAATCCTCATGTTGATATAGTCAACGAATATACTGGAATCATCCCGCACAATGCAAATATGTTGTTTAAAGAAAACACCAAAACTGCATATGTTCCTATTTCAACCTGATGTTCACAGTTCTGTGCGTATTGTATCGTACCGTATGCGAGAGGACTTGAAAAAAACAGACCGATCGATGAGATTATGACCGAAGTACAAGCACATGTGCGTGATGGAGCAGAAGAGATAGTGCTGCTCGGTCAGATCGTCAATAAACATCCTGACTTTTATCAGATTCTCAAACAAACCGCTGAAACGCCTTGAGTAAGATGGGTGAGGTATACATCACCATATCCTACCTATTATTCACAAGAAATTTGGGACTTACACGAATCGATGGAAAATATCTGTCCGCATGTTCATATGCCGTTGCAGTCTGGTTCAGATGCAGTCCTCAAAAAAATGTTCAGAGGCTATACAACCGATCAGTATCGTCAATTTGTTGATGAGATTCGCTCGATAAAGAGAAAGATGAGTATTACGACTGATATTATTGTTGGATTTTGTGATGAAACCGAAGAGGATTTTGTCGAGTCGTTGGAGTTGACTAGATATAGTAAGTTTGATATGATATATATTGGAATTTATTCGCCAAGACCATGAACATACGGTGCAAGAAAGTACGAGGACAATGTTCCTACCGATGTGAAGAAAGAAAGACGAGCGCGCCTCAATGATGTACTGACAGATATTTCAGCACAAAACAATCAGGCTGAAATAGGGCAGACAAGGTTGATGATGATTAAGTCTGTCTCACCGTGATCGATTGCGTGATATACTGATAATATGAAAAACATTGTTGTGACGGTTCCAGAAGATCATACGTATACTGTCTGATCGTTTGTTACTGCTACGATCACGGATGTAAAACCGTTTACCTTGTATGGACATGTTGTTGTCTAATTTTATCTTCTTTTTGTAATATCTATGTCTCCTGTAGAAAATGTTGTTATTATTTGATCGTGACCTGCTGGTCACACTGCTTGAATTTATGCGGGAAGAGCGCTGCTTGAGCCGTTGATGTTTGAGTGATTTTATGCGTGAGGTGTTGCAGCGTGATGACAGCTGACGACCACGACTGATGTGGAAAACTTTCCATGATTTCCTGAGGGGATTATGTGACCTGAGTTGATGGACAATATGAGAAAGCAATCGCTCAAATCATGAGTGCGTATTGAAACGAAAACGGTCGAGTCTGTTGATTTTTCGTCGTATCCGTACAAAGTCTATCCACAAGGATCACAAGAGCCGATTGAGGCAAAGACCGTTATTATTTCTACTTGAGCGACTGCAAAACGTCTTGGTTTGCCATGAGAGGAAACATACCGACAAAACGGTATTAGTGCATGTGCTGTGTGTGATGGAGCATTACCTATTTTCCGTAATAAGCATCTTGTCGTGATTTGATGAGGTGATTCTGCGTGTGAAGAGGCAAACTTTCTCACCAAGTTTGCAAGTAAAGTAACGATGTTGGTAAGATCAGACACGATGAAAGCCTCAAAAGTGATGCAAGAAAGAGCGCTCAATAATCCTAAAATTGAGGTGATGCGACATACAGAATGAAAAGAAGTCGTAGGAGCTGATGGTTTGATGACTTGAATTATTGTTGTCAATAATCAAACGCAGGAAGAAACGCACCTTGAAGCATGAGGGTTATTTTATGCTATTGGTCATACTCCTGCAACTGCATTTTTGCAAGGACAAGTTGCCTTGGATGAGACGTGATATATTCGTATTGTGCCATGAACAACCAAAGTATGTCGTGCTATCCAAGTGCACGAAACGCCCCATGGTACAACCTATACATACGATATTTTGCCGTGAGTCTATGCAGCGTGAGACGTCCAAGACAAACTCTATCGTCAAGCTATTACCTCAGCATGAACATGATGTATGGCAGCACTAGAAGCTGAACACTTTCTCCAGGGATAAATGAGTAATGAACTCCATAAAACAAAAACATCATCGTTTTGTTCGTGATTTTTTGTCACATAGTCCGTTATTGGTATAATAGAGAGAGCATGTTTTTTTATAGTTAATCTGTTGTAATGAATCATATGAACAAAGAACTCTCTGAAACTACAACGCAACCGCTGTGAGTGTATGAGTTTTCATGATTGTTTTATGTGATGCAGCAGATTGATCAGATAACCTTGTATATAGAGAAGCATTATCATAATAAATCAGATACTGAAATATTACAAGAAGTCTCTACGCTATCAGCTATACCGCTTGATCATAACTTTCTTGGTGACTCTTACGATCAGTACTGTAATTTCGTAAAAAACTATTATGCAAGGTGCACCAATGTAGCAGAGATTAAGCAGCTCTATGATGATGGTGATTGTTCAATAATGGACTTATATCAAGGATTACATCCTACTTTTCTTCTAAAACATTTGCAGAATCCTAAACTCTTACCTGTTTTTGAAAAAGATCCAGACATCTTATTTGATGGACCAGATATACTCTTTTTGTTTCATGAACAGAGTGATTATCGCCAAGCTTTTTTATGTTCATCTGTTATTGATCCAGGTATGTATGAAGATGAGCAATCTGTTTATAAAGCAGAACGTGCAAGAGATTCACATTGATGTGCGTATAGTTCTTCTGTATATGATAAACCATGATGTATTTTTTTGGATTGTAGTAAAATTTCTTCATCTGAGCTTCCATGAGTGATACAGCATGAGAAAATACATACGTTGCTGTGATGTGATCATGAATTCGTACAAGAAATTATTGCATATACAGTGCAATGCTATGATTTTGCAGCAATCTATAAACGCTTATCGGATCAGCATTGACTCTATAAAAAATTACCTTGATCGTATACGTCAGAGCAAATTAAGTATTGTATAGCATATGCTCAAAGTATCTATGCACGTGTGTGAAAACCATGATTGTATATGTTGTTTTTTATACCAATAGAAAAGCGAGCAGCAGTAGAAAGAAAATTATGTGGGACTATACAAGGCTCTCAAGCAATTGTTCGTCAGTATGAAATGACGAGTGCGTTTTCTCTTGATGAAGCGTTTTAGTGGGTTGCGGTTTAAATATATTCTTTACAATGAATTTTTCAGTGGTTTCTTAAAGAACTGATGCAGGAATATGTTGATATTTGTAGAATCTCTTTTTTTTCATGATAATGATAGGTCGTGAATCATAATTGTTGTGCAATATCTATTACATCAGCATTATGTTCTATGTATATCGTATTATGTACTACTAAATTATATTTTTGTATTAAGTGTAGATTTAGTTCAGGTTGTGTGCATAAGGCTACTTAGATTTCAAAAGTTTTTGTTCAAGGATTGTCATAGGTGGAGCTCATAGTGATCAATGTATTCTAACATAATTGTAACGATACAT
>SKJI01000023.1 GCA_007115995.1 candidate division SR1 bacterium | reverse complement strand
CAGCATCATCATCGTCTCCAAAGAGATCATTGAGGATATCAGTAATATCAAGTGCATCATCACCACATTCAGCAGATTCTACTCTAGATCTGTAGAGCATAAGAAGTGCTTCGTATCTAGTAACAAATTTATCAAGATCCCACGCAGATGTTTCTCTAGTAACACCTAGAGCTCTCATTGCGTTGAAGTGGTTTGACCACCATGGTTCCACATCTTCTGTAGGAGCCATTTCTCAAGCAGCAGCACTAATTGCTCTACTCAACATTGTAGTAAATTCAGCTTTTGTAACATTGTTTGTGTACCCGTACATACCGTCGAATCCTCTAACAAGTCACATTTGACATGCAGCTTCAACATAAGGAACCAATGTGTAGTCAGCTGTAGCAACATCAGAGAATGAACATGCTGCAGTTGCACTAGCAGGTAAACATAAATTAGTAGATCCCCACATAGAAACAAATCTTGCAACTTGTTCTCTAGTTAGGAGTCAGTTTGGATTAAATCCTGCTTGTGTATTGAACATAGTAAGACCAGAGTCATATGCCCAAGCAAGAGCAAGATCAAATTCAGGATCATTAATCTGAGCAGAAGCAGACGGTACAGCTACAGCCAAGCTTGTAGCAACCACTGCAAAAGCAGCTAATCCTGTGAATAATTTTTTAATATTCATGGAATTGAATAATAAAATAATAAAAGGTAAGTAAATTGGACAAGGAATTTTTCCTTATGCAGTGTTTGTATTAATCTTAACCTATAATGCAAGATAGAACACAATAAAGCATAAAGACACAATCACTTAGTCCATTCGTCGAAATATAGTTATTTACTACACCGACTCTACACACATATACGAAATAAAGACAGCACTGTGACAAAGAAACATTTGCCAAAAATTAAATATATGATATAACACACTACTTCAAGGATGTATGGATTTGAACCATAACTTTCAGCTTCGGAGACTGATGTGCTACCATTACACTACATCCTTGTGATAGATGAAGCAACTATACTCATTTGATTTTTTTTGTAAACTGCAAATCAATATCGACAAAGTAGATATGACATTACGACTAAGAAAGACAAACCAAATGAGTTTATTGTCATATAGACACCCAAACCCTGTCATCGCTGAGAAATGAGATAAACTAAATCCAATCATCGCTGTCAAAGTTGTACAAGTGGACCATAATTTACAAATAACGACACTACTGAAACTAACAGTAATGGAAGTAAAAATGGTCCAATTACTAATGTTGTCAAAAATGAGAGGATATTAAGAGAGCCCATAAATAGTATCAGTATAGGTAACACACCAAGAAACGCAAAAATTGGAATCAAAAGATATTCTATAAGTGATTTATGAACCGATTGAAAATGAACGATAACAAAACGAATACCCAATACTGCTGACATACTCAAAAGAAATCACACATCAAACAATAAAAAGTATGGATTGAAAAATAGTAAAAGCGTACAAGTATAAGTAATAAGTCTAGAAAAAGAAATTTTTGCTCATCGAAAAATTATAATGATTTTTATAAGTGCCATTATAGTAGCTCTTACAGTACTACTATCTAAACCACAAATAAATAAATACCAGATAACTATACAAATTGAAAGTGCTCTTCTTCATCAAACAGGAATAAAAAACAGAAGATACTGTAAAGTAATAAGAAGCATCAAAATATGTTTTCAACTTACTGCTATAATATGAACAAGTCAACTATCTATGAATGTTTGATAATGATCATCACTCATTCATACTCTTCATCCTAGAAGCATTCCCTGCAAAAGCGCTCACTCCTTGGTATAACCATAACGATCAACTATAGTCTGCGCAATACGATCTCTCACAAAAAATTGTTTGTCTCAAAGCTCCTCAACACGACCAACATTATATGATCCTTTATAACCTTTCATCCAAAGTCGCTTAGAAAAATCAAACTGCTGATTTATTACACTATGTAGATCAAATCATCATCGACTATACTGTACTCATTGTGCAGGCGTTGTAGTACGAATAGTTGCATAAATCTCTTTTCACAATCATAGCGGTGTTTCTCTAGGAAATGTGCGTATAAGAATAATACCATCATCAGTAGCCACCTCATAAGATTGTAATGAACGCACTCAAACAATGACTCATTGTAATGACTGGTTTGGCTCGCGCACAAAAGAATCTTGCATATATTCAAATCTCACTAGAAATAGTCAACCAACTAAAAAGCCAATAAGGAGTGACCATTTTTTATAAAACCATGCAACGCAAAGAAGTAGTATAAAAAACACCAACCAAAGAGTATAATTACCTAATCAAGTAAGGAGCACTATACTCAAAAGCTGTGTAGACAAAAAATAGAGCATAAAACAATGGCCTCATAGATAAAAGAAAGGAATATACAAGATTTATAGAACTTCTAAAAAATATTGTAAACGATACATTATATATAATTGCAAATTGCCGTATTTATTCTATCATATCTAGAACAAAGGCTCCATGAAGAAAACTATCATGCGAAAAAATTTCATTACATAAAACTTTCTTCCTTTTTTAGGCCTTTCTTATAGTTTCCTTAAATCATTACTCACTCAGAGTATATGTGTAATTTTTTCTTGGTATACCAAAGGAGTATATGGAACACCTGCATAATCCAATAGGATTAAAACATGGAGTCTTGCAGCAATACCAGATGACGCTTGCAAAACAAAACGAACGGTCTCCAATAAATTGTATGCTGTCCAATCATATAATCTTAAAGTAGGAAGAGATTTTTTGAGTAAGTAATAGTATTGAGTATCAACTCACTCAGCAGGCAGATAGACATAATCATAATCAGGATGATTTTGAGCATAATCTATGATATATTGTTTTACTTTTTCTGACCATATATATGGATTAGCGTTAATAATAAGTATGTTTTGATTATGTTGTTTTTTGGGCTGATTATGAATGAATAATGGTAGTACATCATATGCAAAATCATGATGCAATGTTATTTTTTGATTATAACGTACTGCATTGTTGTATGACTGCTTATCTCTAACGAGAATGTGTTGCGCTTTTGTAAGAAACAACCAATATAAACAGCGAGACCAAAATGATTTTCTAGTACCAACTCATCCAAGTATTATATATTTTCAACTGAGTATTGTAAAGAAAAACCAAAATACATATGTCCATCCATTATACGGAAAAGGCCTAGCATCACTGATTGATTCTCATCATCCAAATACAACAAGATCAATAGAAAGAAAAAGATGAGATTTTTTTTCTACTGGCTGATAAACTATATGTGCATCTAAAAGCGTTTTTTGATGAAGATCTAATCGATTTTGTAACCAATTAACATCTTGTGCCTCAATATAAATTTTTTTTGGTTTATATGTTTTAGTTAAATAACGAAGTACTCAAAACAGTAAAAGTTCATCACCAAAGTTTTTATATCAATAATATCATTTCAAATAAAGATTCATAAAGGTTATTGAGAAGTTATAAATGAATAAAGAATATCTCATGCTTCAGCTACAAGCGCTTGACCAATATGTGTTATATCATATCAATCCAAAGGAATTATTCAATTGGTAAACAGAAATAATGAATGTACTGTACGAACAGCAATAGATCATAAATATGCAACAAAATCAGGACTATCAAGTAATCTTCTATATGCACTATACATTTCAGCAAATCATTGTGCATGATAGAGTTCTGGAAACTCATCGAGCATATAATTTCTCCACAGATGAATGAGCTCTTTATGGAGTGAGAGTTCAGCATTTTTTTCATTTCTCAATGAACGAAGTGTGATTCTCAATATTCACAAATCATTACTTACTTGAGCAATTCTTGTTTGTTGTCTTGCTAGTCTATTTTCCAAAGTTTCCACTCTATTTGCTTGCCTTCTTAATGCAGTGAGTTCTTGTCTTGTAATTAAAATCGGAAGACAAGTAACTTCTTGTCAATTATACATAATACACACATGTGTACCAGTATTTCTTAGTGTAAAATCAGATATTCAAGGAATAATTACTTGGTTTCAAGCCGGTTCAATACGATCAAAAATATATTCTCACTCCGTTACTTGCCCATAACAAAACGTATCAAATATCTGTGTTGAAGAAACGAGGGAAACACAAGCAGGTCTATTTATTAGTCCAAAAGATCACACCAATGTTACCATTTCTCATGGATACACACTCTGTTCTCACAAACTACTTCTTCTGTTATTTCTCTCTAAAAATAATGACGTCGTTATTATTTGATCTGAACGATTTATAAGAAATATTTCTTCCTTATCATCACGTCAAACAGGATCAGGAAGTAGTCATAAAATATATAATCAATCAACAGAAGTTACTATACTCTCTCAGAGAATATTTTTGTCATCTTCAATAATTTCTCAAGACAGATCAAGACTAATTCATAGTGTTTTCAATTTCTTTACTATATCATCGTACTTACCTTTCCATTGTTGATAAAGAGACCTATACTGATCATTATGTGTAGATTGTTGCTTTGTTTGTGGAATAGCTCAAGGAAAATTCAGTGAGTGTGATAAAGAACAAAGTAAATCATCATGATGATAAATAGTAACAGAAACAGAATATACTCATCATTCATTTACTCAAATAAAGGTTGGATTACAAGACTCTAATACTCAAACTTCAATAGGGGCATCTGTTTCTCGAATACATGTATATGCATGTTGAGAGTTTTGAATCATTCTTCAATTGACTGTAAGAGCATAGTTAATTCTATTAGGATGTGCAATAGGATTATTGTGTTGCAACAAAAATCCACAAGTAGGTATTGACATATCTTCTTCTTCTGGAAATAATTCTTCGCACAATCACTCATAAAATCAAGGAGTTGGTGGTCAAGCTGTCAAATTTCTGTAAAACGATGTAAAGTTACTTGAACCAATATAGACAACACTGTCTAAAACCTGTCAATCTTGTCAAAGTATTGTGACTGTTTGTCATCAATCTGTAAGTGAAAGTCACTGAACATGCTGTGTATTGATGTATCGAGGAAAACGATCAGTATGTGCCGTCAATACTAAATAATCATGCGCACCAAGTTTAATATCAACCCACCTTGATAAGGATCAACGACCAAGTCATACTATTTCGACACTTCAAACACAAGACTCCTCACAATATAATTCTAGATACTCTGGCCACATTTCATCGGTTCTTGCATAAATTTCTGAAATAAAAAGACCTGTTAATGCATGTTGATTATCGTTTGGTGGAGAAAGAACAAATATTGGAATAAGCTCAATTGAGCACATTTCGAATAATCATATATTTTGAGTATATGTAACTGGATGAGAAGGAATAGCAAATGAACAATCATCGGATAATATTGATCAAGAAAATGCCCATGTGTGTGATATATATTTATGATTACAATATCATACATTATACGATCATCATATCTCATCTACTGTCAAAGAACATGCATCTTCTGGACTAGATAAAGGATGAATCGTTGGAAAGTCAGACTGCGAATATACTCTTTCATAAAGCAGTGTATTATCATATGCAAGCAAGGCGACTCTCTGTCATGTGTTGGTCAAGGAAATCATAGGGAAATGAATATGGTTGGTATTCCACTGATCATATAAAGGATTATCTGAAAGTAGATATGTATCTCAAGGCTGTAATGATATATCAACTACTCTTGAAGCTTGTCCTCGTCATAATCATTGAATAGTAAGCATTCAGACATACTCAATATGAGAATGTATAAGTATATATGCTGTAAAAAAATCATTATCAAATGGGTATATTTCTTTAATAACAATATCTCAATAAGAATACATTTCATTTGCATGATTTTCATAATTGGAATCATTTACTTGATCATCAAAATTTATTTCTTTGTCTTCTTGGTGATTTTCACTCTCTTCAGTATCTTTATTGTTTTCATAAAGCAGATCGTTTTTGTCATTTTCTATCTTTCAAGAGTGTCCCTGGCTAGAATTTTCCATAAACTGATTAGAATGACCACCGCTTGATGTTTGTTCATTTTCATCCAATAGAATATATTCATCATCTCATAGAAATAATCCATTTAAGATAGTTATGTTATCTTCTTGATAAGTTTGATTATAAGGTATTTCTTCTTCTGTCAACTCCTGTCAAGAACTTGTACTATAATCAGATTGCATTTCATCATTATTCGGTACGGTTTTTACAATAGACTCATTACTGTTTTGAAAGAAATCTCATGTTCCAAAATTAAGTGTGCTTTCTACATCAACATTAGCATATCATGGTAGTAGTATAAAAAGGACAAATATTCAATAAATAGATAAGAGTATGTGTATAGAAACAATGTGTTTGTACATATTATTAAATTATATTTTAAATATTGAGGAAGTTCTTCATGCGGGAAATTTTTTATTTCTTCAAATTTTATCCCTTTTTCAAACCTTCCTTGGAAAATAGAGTTGGGTGAATAGTAGAAATACAAAGTAATCTAAATTAGTTTTAAATAAGGTATTTCATTTAAAACAGTTTGTAATGAGAGCATCATTTATTTTATTAATTTATCTCTCAATTTGAGATTTTTCTTATAAGTGAATAGGTGCTGTCCTCAAATAAACTAATAGAGAAATACTGCACCATAAAATACTCATTTAAGTGTCAAAAAACTGTAAAAAATACTGTAAAAAAATTTACAACATTATGTACAAATCCCTTTATTTAAAAGAGGTTTAAAAATTATTAGAAACTAAAAGAGATTGACAGTCAAATTAATGATAACATATGACAGTATTGCCAACACAAATCATCACAAAGCAAAAATAATAGTTTTTATTGCTGTTTTAAACTTTTCAGGATCTCATATCGAAGTAATCATTTTAATTCAAGCATAAACAATAACTCACAAGAGCACAAATCAGACTCAAATCCAAATTCGCATAGTAAATAAAATAATGGTATTTTTATATGCATCTCTAGCATCGATAACATTAAACATGTCTGTTCATGAAATTACATCTCTTTCTCGCTCTATAGGAATATTAATTTGTAATCTTCATAGTAAAATTTCTCAAGATCCTCTTTCTCAATCATCACTAGATCATCCATCTCAATCATCTCAGTCTCAGTCATCTCAGTCTCAATCATCTCAGTCTCAATCATCTCAGTCTCAGTCATCTCAGTCTCAATCATCTCAGTCTCAATCATCTCAGTCTCAATCATCTCAGTCTCAGTCATCTCAGTCTCAATCATCTCAGTCTCAATCATCTCAGTCTCAATCATCTCAGTCTCAAT
>SKJI01000047.1 GCA_007115995.1 candidate division SR1 bacterium | reverse complement strand
CATGAGATTGATCATGAGATTGATCATGAGATTGATCATGAGATTGATCATGAGATTGATCGTGAGATTGATCATGAGATTGATCGTGAGACGCATCATGAGATTGATTAGATATATGATCAGCATGATCATCAAATTGATGAGGAGATCTACAAGTATGATGAGAGAGTTGATGTTTAGTATGAGATGATAGTCCAGAATGTATACCAGTATGATGATGCTTTGATGATACTTGTACTCCAGTCCAGTGAACGTACAATGCTGTTTCGATAAGTGTCGATTTTCATAAGAATTGAAGGCCTCATATACATGTTTGGTGATATAATGATCTCACAAACCAATATTATATTATCTTTTCAATAAGATATAACGCACAAACTTTAGCAACAGATAATCCGTTACAATTGCTCCATAATAATCGGCAACTTTATACACTCCAACATGGGGATGAAGGAGATTTCAATCAATGACGATGTATGTGACCATTGTTTGATGAGTGTCATGTGTATATTACTGAAGATTGAAATATATTCTTACCAGAGCCATACCGTTATGAATATATATGAGATTATTCATTTGAAAATTGAGTTACTTGAATTACCATAAAAGCACTCTCTTGAGAGCCAAAAGCTATGATACGTTTTATTGCTGATTCTTTTCAATAATGAGAAATATCGCACTCAATTTTAAAGGATATTACTCAATGCTTACAACGTTTGTAAGGTTGTTTTTTATTGCTTGTTTGCTCTATGGTATTTGATTTCTTTTTAGTCCTTTGATGAGTAATGATGTGCATGCACAGATTGCATCATCAAACGATTGTGTGTGATTTGGTAATGTTGATCCTCTTTTGCGGCCATCAGTTGTACAACAGAGAATTGATTTACATAATAAAGATCAATTAACAATATATACTGATCAAGATTTGATTATGTCAGTTATTCATTTACAAAATCATTGTTGCGATAGCTGACAGTTAAGTGATGAAAGTTGTAATGCAATAAATAAAGTACCCAATAAATGGTATCCGGAAAGTCCTTTTATTGTTGATCAATTGATGTTTATCTGAATGAAAAAGCTCGATTGAGTATATGAAGATTGTAGGAGATTGTGAATTGACTGTGTTACAAGAGTATACGAAGTAGATCCTGTAGTACGAAGAGATGAAATTACAACAATAGCTGAAAGTACTAGATGATATCCTCCATCGTATATTTTTGAGCTTTTTAGAAAAACTTGGATTTGAAATGTTGATTTCTCTGATATTGTATCATTGGATAGTCCAACATTAGCAAAAGCTTACTGGGCAATGTGTAATGATCTGGACACCTTGAGATTTGTCACTTGAATACAATCATGATCTGTTGATGTTCGTGCTACAGGTTGAAATTCAGTAATGCAACTCTGTTTAGATCGCATTAGAAATCGTTATATTCAAGAAGAAAATTATGTAAAATCTTTGCAAATAGAAAAGTGAACACAGTACTTTACTGATAATCTCAAGGCATACTTATATGATTATTTTATTGATACAAGATTATCATGACTTATGTGAAAATATACTACGTTAGATTCTTGCTTTCAAACTATTTTGAGGTATATTCAGAAAACATCATGTTGTAATATTTAAATATTATCCACTCAATGAGAACATTTACTAGATATTTACTGATATTTCTTCTTATATGTATGAGTCTTCATACATCTTTACTTTATGCTCAGTCATGTGCATCATGTTCTAGCGCTCCAGAAAATGTGAGGACATATTTTGAAATGATGGATGCGTTGATTACTCTTATGGAACAACCTCCATGAGATGTTGCAAATCAATGAAGTATACTCTTTGATGAGTGAGACGAGCAATGACCAACAGATATAAGAGCATGATTAATTAATATTACAAACAGATTAAGTAGAGACTTAGAAGTTGCGAAATTAGTTACGTGAAACTATCTCATACCGCACTTAGCATGAACAACATTTAATGAATTAAAAATCCTTGCTGCATGACCAACTATGCAAAGAGATCGAGCATTGTTGCTACAAATTGATGAGAGAATTTCAGATGCATTCGTAACAATGTATTCTTGAAATTATCTGACAATTTGACTACCAGATGCTGTATTGAATCAGATAGATGAAATTTTACAAACTACAGAATATATGCGTTTGAGAGAAAATTTTGGAGTATATAATATGCAACAGTCTTGAGCACAATATAGAGATTTTTGATTTATGTTGTGGCAGCTGAATTGAATATTTAAAGAAATACATGCAAATATTTGGTATCAAGATGAACTGAGAGATGCTACAAGTGAGTATCTTATAGCAAATCTTGATGACCCAGATGAAGCAACTGAACATCCAGTGAACGTACAACTTGCCTGAGTTTATAAATCAATACAAGCGTTGATACAAAAATATATGGCTCAACTAACTAATGAAAGAACATGACCAAGTTTTGAGCGAATAGAATTTGATGATGAAGCATTTAAGTTTCTTGCAGCTATTTGGCATACACAGTCCGAATATGCATGTGCAGTATGAGTGAGAAATTTATGTGATGAATGATGGCGTGCAACTGTTGAGGAGTCGTGGAATTATACGAAAAATATTTTTATGCAGGACGCTCAATCAGCAATCAATACATTTAAGGAAGCTTTTAGTCGTTTAAAAGGTGTGTTATTTGTATGAAGCCCTGAAGATAAAGCAGCTGCAAGACAGAGACAAAACGAATTAATGCACTCGAGATATGCTCAAGGATTACCATCACATATAGAATGGTGGAACCAATCAGAAGGTGGAATCGATGCAAATGTGCCAGCTTCATGACAGTCAGGTGGTTGAATAAGGAGATTACTAACTCGTGCAACAAATAATAGATTTATACAAGTGAGCTGAACTTCATGAGATTCAGCTACAGCAAGATTTATATCTGGCTGAGTAGAGTTAGTAAAAAATCTTCTCAAGAGAGATAAAAATAATGCTGAAAATTTTCAGTCACAGTCAGAAAAAAATGATAAATTAGAAGAAATAAGAGATTATATTAAAGAAGTTACTGATACTGTATGGTGATCGGAAACTATGGACTTAAGATCATTTATTAATCAAACTGATGTGCAGAGAGAAACTCTCTCATTTCAAAATACTTATAGAAGTATGAAATCATTTCAGGTATCACTTACTCAGCAAGCAATTATGATGGATCCATATGAATTTACAAAACAGTTCCCAGCATTGAGTAACGCAGTTCACCAAAATATAAGACTAATAGGTACTCAATCGTGAGAATGAGATACTAAATGAGTCTATTATTATATGGGTGAGGTGTGTTCTCAGCAATGCGCTGAAAATTTACAATGAAGATGTCGATATGATGTGTAAGCGTTTATGGTTGTTTTTAATATGTAGTTTGTTTTTTTCAGGTTGATTTTTGTTTAGTCAAAATTTAGCTGAATTTATAGATGTTCATGAGTCAGATAGATTATTTCAGTCTACTAGTGCATGAGATACACTCATTGATGTGCTGATACGTCAGCAAGAAAATACATGATTAAAGAGATGAATTATCTTACATTTTTGTGATGCTGTATTGAGAACAAGACATATAACGAACCCTGATGCAATTGATCTTCCACGTTTTGGTTTTGATATAGATACTTTCAAGTATGATCCTAGGCAATCATTGATTATGTATACTTTATGTGTTAATGTTGATGAAGTGTCTCAATGAAGAACTATCTTATGAGTAAATCATGTATATAGGAACTATAAAGAAATTTTTGAAGACGTTGTATATCAAGAGTCTAGAGATCCAGTATCATTGAATATATCTAGTTTTTGGAAGGATGATATTGATCATAATCGTTTATGGTGAATTCCAACTCAGGCAGCATTGGATAATGAAACTGCCTTCTCATCATGTAATCCTGGACGAACAATGAATGCGTGTAACTTTTCTTCATTTATGCCCAAAATATTCAAAAATATTATGAATGATTACACGAATATTAAAACAGCAGCAATTTATTGATATATATTTACAATTGACGAAGACCCTGAGCGATTAGATACTGCTGTGACTACGTTTTCTCATAGTTACTTCAAAGATCCAATTTCAATGAATGCACCATGTAATTTTAGAGATATGCCATATTTAAGTAATGTTTCGACTGAATGAATGTCAGCACATTGTGCACATCCTGAAACAAGAAAATTATTAGAAAATTATATTAAATCTGCTGAATCATTTATCGATAATCTTGTATGGTTGGATCATACAGCAATTATGGATCCATTTAATGATACTGACTTATCGAAATGAGTTGCAGATTATTGTAATAATACCAATAATAGATGAACTTCTCCAAAGCATATGCTGCATGCTTGTGCATTTTCTAACTGGTGAGATGTCGCATTTGATTCCGATCGAATGAGTTTTAAAAATCTTATGGCAAATGAGTTGATGTGGTATAATTTATTTTTGGATTATTATAGTAATAGAATAATTACGAATATATGATATGCTCCAACAGTCTTTTGAGGAAGTGACTTAACCCTGAGAAAAAACTTAAAAGAAGTTAGAAATCTATGATATGAACAAATCATGGCACAGTCTGCTATTAGTACTACTATACGTATGTTGACTAATTTATCAGTTGCCTTTCCTTCATATATTGCACTCAAAGCATATGAAGAAGATGTTCGTAATTATAGAGATACTTTAGCTAAAACATACACTCCAGTACATCAGTTATTTTATACTTTTAGAAATGTTCAATCGTGCAATGAAGAAGGATTTTAGATGTATAGGTTATATACTCATTCTCTTTGGATTACTATATCCATTATGATTTGTCACGGCTTCAAAGGCATTTTTTGATTTAAAAGATTCTTTGTGATCACGAGCAAGATCAGTTGCTGATGAGTGAAAAATTGAAGAACTCCCAGACGCATTATTGCAATGAAATTTGTTTCATAAATCATATGCTGTTGCTGAATCACAAGTAGTTGCACCTGCACTTGCAGCTTTGGATATGACACATAACCATATCAATGAGTTTTGCTGAGGTAAATTACAACCACATCACACTACAAATGTTTTTTCTAGATCGTCTTTTGGTGAAGATCTCAAAGTAAAATTATGATCAAGATGAATTTTGGATGATGTGAGTGGCTATGATTTTGCACAGTCATGTGTTGCCGTTTTCAAGTGTTATTATGAAGAGATGCTCTTGGAGCAATGAGTAGATTTAGCAACATATAATGCTTATACGGATACTACATTTAATTGATGTATGAGTGTTATTACTCGTACCTATAATATGACATTACTGTATGCGCATAGTCACTATTCTCATAGAAATATTAATTTTTGAGATGATATGATTGCAAACTGAAACTTTGATGAACTACCGTTTGATCTTTTGTGAACAATAGAACATATTTGAAATCTTATGTTTTATAATAATCAACAACCCTCTGTACTTTCATATTATTGAAGTAATATGGGTGCATTTCTTAGACCATCTAATCCAAAAGAAACTATCCCACAAGAGGTTCAAGATCCAGATGAGTTGACAAGAGAAGATCGTATTCCACGTACAATTTGAGTGACTCCTCAGATTCCTCAAGGAGCAACTGCAGAGTATATCGTTCCCAATGAACCTAGAATATGATGGACAGCATGATGACATCTTTGATGAGTAAATCCAAATGGTCTTTCAACGTGATGAGGTATACAAAATCAAATTTGTGAAGATCCAGTGTTGGATGAGACACCTCAGTTTAATCTTTTTGAGTATGCAGAGATGGAACGAGAGTATGTATATGAGAGAAATGATCAATTTGATACTGATACAGCACTTGCAGTAGCATTATGAACTATGGTAAAACCAGAGATTGAAGAGCTTTTTGGGGATGATTCATATTATATTGATCAGTCGCAAACTGCATTAGTCCAAGAAATGGCTTTTGGAGTGCTTGAAGAATTGTGAGATATTTCTGTAACCTGACTAGAAGCATTCAAGAATCACGTTCAATGATGTGTAGAAGCATTTACACAAGAGCATAAAGATGCTTGGGAAAAAATTCTTTTTAAGTCTCTTACACAGCCATCACTTTTTACTGAATGTGTCTTTAGGTGAATATGTGAAGAGGTTGGTGATAGATCACAGCTGTGAATGTATCGTATCAAAGTGTGTAAATTTCCATCAAATAAGTGATATAATGTAAATGCTGATCAAACTATAAAAAGTGTAGAAGAAATCGTAGATGAGTTGAGTAATGTATGTTTTGGTTTACGTGAGAGCGGGCAGTTATTGAGACACAATAAAACCAAAGATCATTGGACAGATAAGTTAATGGATATAAATTTATGAGACATCTTTTCTTTTGGAATATCAATCAGTTTTAAGTGACCATCTGCATGAAGTAAAGACCGTGCTGCAATGAAAAGACTGCAAATAGAAAGAAATAAGTTTTTATCGTCTTATTTTTTATGATTTAGTGACGATTTAACAGCTGATCCAGTAAAAAATAAATATAATATTATTCATGATCCTGTTGTAGCAAGTATTATGCGTGAAGAAGAAACTGTGCAAGATGTAGCATTAAAAACAAATGCGTTTAGATGAGCTACTCGCTTGCATAATGATTCAAATGAATTTAAGCAATTCTCTCAACAAAAGCATTATTCTGAGCTTGATAAAGTGCTACAAGAATTTGTTCGTCAAAATACTGATTTCTGGATTTTTACCGCAGAACATACAAAATCTATGAAAGAGTCATGGGAGGCAACACACACATCATTTAAAAATTCTAGATAATTATGTTAATAATCTGAGATATTCATGCTACTTGATCAATTATTGATAGGCTTATTGATTCGATAAGATCATATGTGCAGAAACATGCTCATGAGCAAACGATTGTTTTTGTTTGAGATTATGTTTATCATTTTAGTTATGATAGAAAAGTACTTTTACAGTTTTTTCGTTTTTTACTTGAACTTGTCCAACAAGAAAAACATGTCTATGTCCTTGCATGAAATCATGATTGGATAGCTCAACATTTTGTATTTAGTGAATGAGAGGAGTTGTTATCAATTTTAGATACTTGACAAATGAGTTGACTCTTGCATTTTATTACTAAACCAAGTATTGTTACAATTGAGTGACTATCTTGTATATTTTTTCCTTATTGTAGTATTGAAAAGCAAGAACCATGTGATGAACTTTCTCAAACACTCATAGGATCAACAAATAAAAAAGAGCAGCGATCTTGAAATGCTCATGTTTTACTAAAAGGGCTTGTGGATCGTGCAGTTGCTTGATCTCCTGACAAAAAAGTTTTACTCATACATCATCGATATATAAATGCAACTGCATTCCCATGACAGTTTGCAACGTTTTCTTTTCGTAGTCCAGCATTATCAGAGCAGTGGTTAGATGATTCTCGTCTTTTTATTATTTCTTGACACTTACATCAACCATTTCTTTATAAAAACTATTTATGTGTTGGTTCTGTTTGGTTTAGCTCTCCTTTAGAGACAAATCAATGTAAGTATTTCTTTCAATTACAAGTAGATGATTACGTGCAGAATAATGCACAAAAGATGCGTCTACAAGCAACTGAAGTCTGGTTACATCCGTATTGTACGCTGCCGTTTTCTTCTAAAAAAATTCTTATAAATGATATAGAGACACAAATAGACACTAATCGTCAAGCAGCTAAAACATATCTTCATGCTCCTGATTTTTTGCTATGGAATATTCAAGAGCAAAAAATTTCTTATAAAGATTTACATGTCTTTATTACGCATCAATGAACGGTACAGCAAGATCTTTTAGAGTATTGCGATCAAGAACTTGTGCAGATGGTCGATACTGTCTCTATAAAAAGCAAGCATATGATGATGCATGAACTTGTCTCTTCGTTATATGATGCATCACTTTCTTTAGATGAAAGTATTGCTGATTGGAAAACATTGTTATGAAGTTTTCTAGTTGCCAGATATTGAGAAGAAGAAGCAGCACAATATCAAAGTATACTTGAACAGTTAGATATCTTATAACACTTTTGTTAGGTATACAATTATGCAGTACTATAACTTAAAAAAATAGACTAGATTTGTAGAGATACTTCAAAAAAAGAGTATATTTCTTCTGTTTTTTGTGTCTTGTATGCATAGAAAATTTTTTACTCTAAAATTTGCATAATTATGCTTTTCTGCGTATAATTTGACTATGAAAAAATATTTTGGAAAACGTTTTTTGATTTCATGCATAACAGTTTTGTTGCTGTCTGTTTTTTTGTCAAACCAGCTTTTTCATTCTGTTATTATGTTTGTTGCTCATCAAGATAGTTGACCACAGCATCCATATACAATCGTGGCTGCACAGACATTGAGTGGACAAAATACTGATGAAAATAGTTTATTAGATACCGTATCACAGGATTTTATTAATGCTTTAAACTATCTGACCAAAACTGTGTATATCTTACTTTGGCCAGCAATGGCTATTACGTGAGCAGCATTATCAAATGAACTTGTATATGGGAAAGCATTTTTTCTGGATAGAAGTTTATGGAAGTTTTGGCAAATGATTAGGACATTTTCTAATTTTGCATTATGATTTATTTTTATAGGTTCTATATTACTTGCATTTTTTAAGTTTTGATTATCAGAAAATACTTGACGAATTAAGTCGATATTTAAAAACATTGCTCTTGCATGATTACTTATCAATTTATCGTGGTGGCTTGTTGCCGCAATGATTGACTTGTCTACTATTATGGTTGTTTGAATATGATGATTACCAATGACAGTGATGTGATCCCAAGTAGATTGAAACGATCAGTCAGTTCGAAATTCCATAAAATTTCTAAAAACTCATACTATTATGGATTTGTCTCCAAGGAATAATACTGATCAAGATGTTTTTAATCATACTATAGTATTTAGTTGTGGAGATTGAGACATTGAATCACAATCACAGCAAGATTCCCTTCCATACTTTGCTCCATGCCTTGCATATCAGTGAAGATTGGTTGAAAGGTGATCTCCTGATCTCGAGGGTAGTTGGTTACATTTTTTGCAACAGATCTCTAGGACATGGCATAATTTTTCTAGTGATGAATCGGTCAATATAACAATGGAAACCTTAAATCCAAATTATTGTGTGTATGATGGGCAACTCCTTGAATATCAAGCGTGAGCAGATATCAATGATTGTGCTGTTTATCAAACTTTGTTAGAGGGATGAACTGAATGAAAAAAAGATTGTCCTATCTTATGAGATTTGATGCAAAGAGCAACAGAGACTACAGGACCGCTTTATACTATATATTGAAGTCTCCTAGCAATGCCTCAAATTGCTCTTACTACTAATTTTTGAAATGTTACAGAAATATCTTTGGAGCTTTTGATGAAGTCGTTAATTGGATTGTGAATGATTATTCCGTTATTGATTTTGGCAGCTGTTATGGTAATTAGAACGATAGTATTGTGGTTGGTTATTGCATTTTCACCGCTTCTTGTTCTTGCATACTCTTTTAAGTTTTCAAGAGAGAAGATTGAGAATTTAGAATGATGAAAATTCTCACTCAATAATATAGTATGATTAATTTTTCTCCCTGTTTTTGCTGTTTTTGCTTTGAGTATTTCAGTTGTCTTCCTGTCGTTATTATCAAATGTAACGCTTTTGGAAGTAACTGAAGGGCAACATCCACAAGCAATTTCACAGCCATCATGATGTGCAAATAATCAAGCAACAATTTTGAGTTGAATTACACATTTGAAGAATGAGTGAACACTATCTTGTTATGATTTTATGGGTATACAAACTGTATGTTTTGATGAGTGAGATAAGGTAATGGGTACTAATATCGTCAATATCCTCTCATGGTTAGTTTTGAATATGTTTGGTATCGCTATAATGTGGATGGTTATACTCTTTGTTTTGAAAGGGAATAAGTTTAGCTCTTCTATTGCTACCTCAATGAGTGATTTTGCAAAGCAAGGACTTATGTCGGTACCAATCATACCTATTGATACAGAGTGAAATCGTGTTTCTGTATGATGAGCAAAAGATTTTGTTTCTAATGCACCAAGTCAGATGATCGCAAGACAAAGTAGTAGATTTGAGTGATTGATGCAATGAAGAGAAAATCAAAAGAATGCTGCTAGATCTGATGAAGCAAAGAATGTTTTGAATGCTATCAAAGAAAATCCTTCTCAATTCTTTGATTGATCTCAGAGTGCTATTCCAGATACTAATTTGTGAGACTATAATGATATGACGAAAAATATTGCATGATATATCAATCAAAAACAACCAAATCAAACAATTAAGAGTGATATAACGAGTACTTCTGCATTAATCAACGATAAAAACTTCTGGAAATATGTTGATAGTCAGAATAATTGAGATGCCTTTACTGAATGATTTATGAATAATTGGGTCAAAACTACTCATGGTCAAACAAGAGCTGAATGGTCAAAGAAACTTAGTGAATGATTGATGCAATGAGTACCGAAAGCAAATAAAATCACTGAACTGAATAGTAATTGAAGCAAAGCAAGAGATTATATTATTCATAATAATAAGCTGAAATTCATACAGTGGAATAGTAAATGAAATGAAATTATAGATAATTGAGTAAAAGTTTATACCTTGCCTGAACAATGATTAGGTTCATGAGCAGATTTATCTGAATTTATTAGACTTGCAAATGATGCTTGATGAGTCAATGCATTACCGAATCAAATTTACACGCAATACTTAGAAAATACTATTTGAAACAATACCGCTCTTGTTGATCAGTTACAAAATGTTGCTGATTGACAGTCAGCTAATGTGACAGTATGAAATGATACTGTCAATGTTACTGTCGAGAAACAAGCATGAACAATTACTTGATTACAAATTACACAATAATGCAGGCTTTTATCAGAAGTTTTTTTAAAAGATACAACTTTACGTATATATGCATTGTTTTATTGCTCAGTATTTTGTTGTTGGTATTACCAGAATGAGTGTTTGCACAAACTTTAAATCAATGAGTATCAAGTGTGGAGAATGATGTTTTTGATTTACTCAAAGATGACTTGGGGCAGGTTATGACCTTGCTTATGAAATTACTTTCATGGTTATGGATTGTCCCTGCAAGTATTGCATGAGAACTTATTACCAATAAGTTTGCGTTTTGAACACCATTTCATTTTGATAGATATCTTTTTACGATACGACAGTTTATGAGAACTATGTCATTTTTTATTTTGTGATTATTACTTGTTGGTAGTATTATCAAAATTTATGTAATGCAAGAAGATATTCGTGCTTATTGAACATTGATATGAAAAACAGTTTGAGCAGGGATATTGATCTCAATGTCTTGGTTTTTGCTTGCTTGACTGGTGGATCTTTCAATAATTTGAACTACAGCTGTCTGATCAATTCCTTTGAGTGTTATGCAAGATGAATTTAGAAATATGCAGTGAAAATTAATATGTCAGGAAAAAATAGTTGTAAGAAACTTATGATCGTTGGATGAGCTTGATATTCAAGAAAGTTGAACAAATCATTTAACTTTTGAACAGATTATGCCGAAATGAGATAGTGTGTCGTGACCGTTAATTTTTATTTGATGTGGTTTACTTAATTTTTTTGATTTATCTAGAAGACATACATGAGAAGATGATATTATAGTTATCAATACATTGCAAATCATTAAATTGATTCTTGTAATTATGATGATTATACCGATGTTGATACTTATGGTTGTAAATATCATAAGAATATTTTTTATACGATTATGGGCTATGTTTTCACCGATAGTCATTTTAGACTTTATTTTTAAGGGACCGTTGACAAATGGATCGTCATCTCTATCTACGTATTTTGATCCTAAAAATATTATTTGACTAGTTTTTCAGCCTGTTTTAGTTGTTGGTGCTATTTCCATTTGATTGTTATTTCTGATGGGAATATATGATAGTAATATATGATGACAGACATTTACTGAAGAAGCTATGCAAGGTACTTTCAATACATTTCCGATAGGAACAGAGTTTTCTAAAGTGTGAACGTGAGTGCTTTCTGAGTGATATTTGATAGGGTCAGTAATCAATAAGTGACAAACTCGAGTATGATGACTTATTAGTGAGTTAATATTGGCGTTTTTTAGTGTATTTTTGTTTTGGACTATTGTAAAAGTATCACTGACTAGTACAAGTCTGACTAAACAGATTGCTTGATCCTTATATTGATATGCAACACAAATGCTCAAAGCGGCACCAATTATTCCTATTTGATGAAGTAGATTTGGTGTATGAACTATAAAGAATTTTGCAAAGGATACATTTGATCAGAAAACAACTGGTATGCTTAGGCAAAAAAGAGCAATGGATGCTGATAAACTCAATCAGAAATTTGGTGTCACAAATAGTAATCTTTTAACTAATCAAGAGTGATTTATGCTCCAGGAAGCTATTCAACAAAAAGGAACTATGAAGATGCGAACTGAAATGAAAAAGCTTCAGCAAAACAAAGCTATTGATACTACTGATTCACAGTTTAGACAAGCTGTTCAAAAATGGATACTTACTAATAAAAATTTTATACAAGGTTTGAATGGTCTTACAGATGAAAATATTGGTCAGATATGGACTGGTAAGTCACATGAATTTGCTCTTGCTCGTTGATTAATTGATCAGCTTATGAGTAGTAAGAATATTCCTAGTATGAGTGATATAAAAAGTCCAAATCTCAGAAGTAATCCGCTACCTCTGAGTTATCCTAAACAGTCATAGGATATTTTCTTCTATGAGATCTTGGAGATCTGAGAGATCTACTTGTAAGTATGACACTGCATAGTCATAAAGAGCAATAATAAATGCAGGATGATTTTTTTGTCATCTATATTGTTGTGGTGCAAGATATGGAGCATCTGTTTCGAAGAGAATCTTGCACTGCTGTGTTTGTTGGTATGTTCGTGCTTTTTGTAGTGATGCTTGTAGGTTTTTTGCTTTTGGATACGTGACATTTCAGCAAAATCATACTCGTAGGTACGGGAATGTATTGACGAGTATGGTCAGCTCATCTGGTCCATATCATCGACAGTGAAAGTATATCTGACAATCAGCATAGTTTTTTATTATAGCATATGTATCGGTAAAGTTTGATCTTGAGTGAATTACTATAGGAAGTTTATAGTGACGTGCTAGATCGCATTGTTTTGTAAATGCGTATTTTTGTAGATCTTGTCGTTTCTCATATTCAGGATAGTGTGCATCGATTCATCATTCACCAACTGCAACAATAAAATCACTATACTGTTCTAGTTGTTCTGTAAGTGCAACAACTTGCTGATCAATATCCTCATACGATTGTATACTCCCATGTCCAATTTCATATGGATGTATTCATACAGTTGCATAGATAGGATAGCGGTTCTTTTGTGTTTCTTGTGCAAGTTCTATCGCTTTGGAGTTTGCATCTGGATTCATACCTACTGTAATTATTGTTTTTCCTCAACTATCAAGAAATAATTGATAATAATCTTTTCGATGTTCATATAATCATGCAGTATTGAGATGTGTATGTGCGTCATAGTATTTCATAAAAGTTTCTAGAATATAAACTAAATGGGTATTGGAATGAAGTATAGTAAAAAACTCTGTAAAAGCAAAACTCTTGTATTTCAAGTTAGTATAAGTACTCTTAGAAAAGTTTTTTTAGTTTATGTTGTGTGTATATGGGTGCAATTGTCTTATGAATAGTAATGTTTATGTTTTTAGTTGTGATTCATGAATTGTGACACTTTTTTGCAGCAAAGAAATCCTGAGTTCATGTGCATGAGTTTGGTGTGGGGATACCGCCGAAAGTAACGAAACTCTGGAAAGATAAAAAAGGTACTGAATATACTATTAACTGGATTCCTTTGTGATGATTTGTGAGACTCAAAGGTGAAGATCCTTCTGATCCAGAAACGTTTTTTGCAAAAGATAGTTTTATCACTACTTCATTGCCTAAGAAAATTTTTATCTTGCTCGGGTGAGTAGTAATCAATGCACTTTTTGCATGGCTTGCATTTTCAACAGCATTTTTTATTGGAACAAAACCAATTACTATTATACCAGACTGAGCATTACTTTCTCAAAGTAGAAGTTATTTGATGCCATCAATGAGTTTTCTTGTAGAACAGTGATTAGTACAGCAAGATACTACACATCAATCATGAGTACATATTTGAGTTGTTATGACGTGATGACTGGCAGAGAGTTTATGAATTATTGCATGATCAAGACTTCTTACAATCAACGGTCAAGAAGTGACAGAGCTATCCATATGAAAAGCCTTGGACGATGCAAGAGGTGGTCAATTACTGCTAGAAGTAATGGTGCCAGAGAGTTGAGAAATTATGACAATTACTTGAGATTGTCCAGTAGAGAGTTGTTTATTGTGAGTATGAATTTCATGATCAGATATCACCATCTCTCCAATTCGTATGTGATTATGAGAAGCAATGGTATGATGACTACATGAAATGTATGCACAGGCGTCAATTACTCTGTCTGCGTTATGAACTTTATGAAATAATTTACTCTCTTTTGATAGAGAAAGAATATCTTGATCAGTTGATGCATTATCTTGACCAGTATGAATTGTCGCGTTTTGACAACAGTTGTTTTATAATCAGTGATGGCTCTGATATTTATGATTTTCATGAATTATCTCGTTAGCATTAGCATTATTTAACATTTTACCAATTCCGGCTCTTGATGGATGAAGAATTGTGAGTGTATTGATCCAAGCATTATGAAGATTTTCTCCTAGTAAGTATTTTGTTATTGAAAATTATATTAATGTGTTCTTTTTTGTTCTTTTAATGCTGTTGTGATTGTTTATCATATACAAAGATATTTTAATGATAAATACTTTATATTGATAAAAATTCTTATGAAAGTACGTATCTCGTTATTGATTGTATGTATTGTAGTGTTTTTTTCTTTCAGTAGAGTTTCTGCTCAGTATGTCCAAACATATTTTGATTATATTTTGCTACAAAAAGCTGAAAATCATGTTCATCAGTTAGTTGATGCTGAAAATAAAGAACAGGTCTTTCATATGTTGGCACTCCTCAATAATAGTTGATGACTCTATGATGACGACCCACAGGCATCATATATTGCATATCATCTACAAGCAATATTGGAGCAAGCTATGCAAAGTATTTTAGATAAACAGTTTGGAGCAATGGGAGATGATATTGTTATTCCATCACTTCTTGAAAGAATAGAAGAACAAGCATATATTGATGATAAAAATTCTAATAGCGTAGAAGATGAAAATGTCTGAGATATCTCGCAAGTTCATGCAGAAGAAAATTATGATGAATTCTGAGAGCAGAATGAGTTGTTAGATCAGTTTACACAGTTATCAAGAAGACAGTTTTATGAAGCATACTTCCCGCATATGCTTGTTGATAGACTTCCACCAGATCGTTGTTTTACATACTATGATAAGATCGATCAGATTGCTCAAGCACGCAATTTCCCAACTGCACTTATTATTGCAACATGGCACAGAGAACATACATGTAATTTCGCAAATCCAGGTAATTGATGGTGAAACTTTCAAATAACTTCTCATTATTATCCACCTGGAGATATTACGTGGGATGATCTACAGTATCAAATTGAGAATTTTATAGATTTTACAGAAGCAAAGTGGAGGTGGTATGATGCTATTCAGGTGTATGGTCCAGAACCAGTAGAAATTGCATATGATCAGTTTGATCTTGCAAGTATTAGAAAGAGCGCTATTTTGTATAATGGTGTATATCCAAATGTACGTTTGGACTACTCTCGATATGCAAATGAGAATTTTACACAAGAAAGGGGATGAAGAAATGGTATTGTTGCGTCTGTCTTACAAGTATTAAGATGGGAGTTTGAACAGTGAATATTAGATGAATAAGTATGTGACTATTAGTAAAAGTCTTTTCTCATTCTGTTCATTTATCAACACTCTAATGTGTTTTCTTCTACATTTGGTATGCAGTCTTCATATCAGTGTGTAGTTTTTATATAAAGTGTTCAAGGAATAATTTGTTCTGTTCATGGAATAGCATAATGACACGAGAATGTACTTGTTACTTGATCTCGTGTAGTATGATGCAATATTGCTCATGTAGGGATGTATCATTTTTCTGAAAAGCTGTCTGGGAGAGTTTCTTCAATACTTTCTGGACATCTTATGTACATATTTTCAGATGGTAGACTTTGTATCGAAAAAATACTCATTTCTTCTGTAGGATTTTTTGTGTGTTGAAGATAACTTATGCTCATTCAGAGAATTACTGCTCCACAAATAACTCAGAGCATATAGACAGATTTCATACCGGTATAAGATGATAAATAAAGTATTGCATATATTTCATTGTAAGTATCACAAGTAAGATATGTAGAGAGGTAAATATCTCACAGTTTGTTGAGTTTTCTTATGTACTTTGATTATATTTTTTTTGCTTTCCTTGTCAAATCATCCTTTATTATTTGCAAGTGATACTATAAATGAAACGATACATAAGTGTTGTATTTAATTGTTTACCAGTAATTGTTCAGCGGTTTTATTATTTTGACTTAATCAGTTAGAGAGTATATCTACAAGAGATCGATTTTTGTTGTTCGTATATTTTTTTATAGCATTTTTTTGTTTTTGGGTTTTTTACATACATACATAAAAAAAGAACGAATGTTCTTGAAAAGTAAAAAGAAATATATATACTGTCTATGTCTTTATCTTCTTTACTACAATAGATATGTGAAAACAATCGCTTTTTGAATTATATTTAGAACGTTTTAGAATGTTTTATTTTAAACATCGTACGATTCCATCATTTACTGTTTGTATGGATGTTTTATGAGTGAACTCCAAAAGTGTTGTCCATCGTTTTTTTCAACAAATGGTTGAATATTGATATTTAGAAAAAAAACAGTGAATTTATTATCCTTGACAACTTCTTGTTGCATTACCATTTTTTGAGTCTGTCCGTGCGTGAAATCCTCAATCTCCAGTTGATGAACTTGTAGACCATATTCATATTGAGTCATACTTAATTGATCATCCTGTGAGTAGTGTGTTATTGAGTGTTAAGGGTGATAGTATGCAAGATGCATGATTACAAGAAGGTGATGTTTTGGTTGTTGATAAAGCACTACAAGCAAAGTGGTGAGATATTGTGATTGCAATTGTTGACAATGAGTATACTGTAAAATATCTAGAAAAAACATCAGATTGAAGACGATATCTTAAACCATGAAATAGTGCATATGATGATATTTATCCAGAGGATTCGTTAGAGATTTTTGGAGTAGTTACTTGATCATTTAGAAAGTATTAAATACAAGTACAGGTTTTATAGGTTTGTAAGAACGACTGTTTATATAAGTGCTATCAATCAAATAACTCAGAGTACAAGAGCAATAATACCAAAGGTAACTTGGAGTCATATGAGCATATTATAAAGTGCATCAGTTTTTTCTTTTGTATCGGTTGGTGCAGTGAGAATATATTTGGTTATCATACTGTAACTCAGAATAAATCATAACACTCATTTACTCAGTGTTGCCATGAGTTGTAACAATCATCGAAAAATACTTGCTTGAAAGAGTTGTATCGTACTTCTGAGGGTTACAATATCATAGATAAAAAATAATAAGAGTAATATTCACACTATAAATTGATATGGTATGATAGCATCAAACTCATCTTTTATAGACTTATATGTTTTCACGATGAGTCAATAACAAGCAAATAATCATCATGCAATAAGTGTAAGAAATGTTAGCGCTGCCATAGTTACTGTAACAAATAATAAAAGACTAAAAAGACTATAAGTTTCTAAGAAAAAAAAACAACTACTCATCTCTTGTATTTGTTACTGTATTTTTTATAGTTTTGATATGAGTATTGGCATGATAGTTATTATAACCTTTTTGGTTTACGGAGTTAGTCTCCTTGTATCTCGTTATTTTTGAATATTAGACAAACCTTGACCAGATGTGCCAAAGAGACCTCGTGTCCCAACAATACAGTGATTTACTGCTATTCTTATACCACTGCTCATTGTCTTACTGACACGTCCATCAGATATTATATGATGATCATGACCTTTTGTGTGATTATGGCTTTGATTGTTTATCATAGTATGAGTAACTTTTCTGGATGAGTTATGAAGAATAATTTCTCCAAAGTTGAATATTCATCCAATTGTAAGGCTATTCGCACAACTCTCTGCTATAAGTTTTGCATGGATATATAGTTGAGTAGGTATTACAGAATTTACATGGATAAACGGATTTGTTATTGAGCTGTGATGGTTTAGTAGTTTGGTCTTTACCGTTTGATGGTTTCTATTATTTATCAATGCTATTAACTGGTTTGATTGAATATACTGACTTGCAACATGAGTTTCTTCAATTTGATTTCTCACGATATTTGCGTTATTGACTCTTGTGGTTATACCAGCATTTCCCGACATGAGTCTTGAGAGATTACTCTTGCTCAATGATGTGTCATGGTATGCTATGCTCTTTTTTGTGGTTACTTTTGTAGGAACAATGATGGAATTTCGTCCAAGTTGATTGATGAGAGATGTGTGAACAATGGCATTTTGATTTGCATTAGCATATTTAGCATTATTAGGTTGAGCAAAAATATGAACAATTATTGTTGTATTGATGTTTCCGCTTTTTGATGCAGTATGGGTTATTATAGATAGAGTCTTCAAAAGATGAAAAAATCCTTTATATGGAGATTTTTCTCATTTGCATTTTAGGTTGATGGCATTGTGATGGAACAGAACAGAGGTGAGAGTATTTATACGATGATTATCTGTCTTTTTTGTAGTTTTAATGTTATTACAATGAATTGATAGGTTTGGCAAGATTGTTATTTTCTTTATGGTTGCATCGATATTTTTTGGTGTTAATTTCTATTTGTATCGAAAAAAATGATTGCCAAGAGAGTATGACTGGAAGAAATTTACTCACAAGAAAACTTAGATATGGATCATCTCAAGAAACATCTCAGAGATCGTCTGCAACAAAAAAAAATATATATGCAATCTGCTGGTGCATTTATTCTTTATCATACTAAAAAGTATCTCTATTATCCAGAGAATATCCATGGGAAGCTAGAGGGGCAGGTATTTGTATTGCATTGTGACAGTCGTGAAGACAAAACAGCATTGTTATTGCAAAGAATGAGTATTGTAGAAGAGATCAATACAGCATTAGAGAAGGCTTGATTTCCTCATCGTATTACAGTTTTGAAAGTACAGTAACATTAAATAGTTGTTTAAAGAACCGCTGAAAAGATTACCTGTAAACGATTATATACAACACTTATGTTGTCGTTGCATCTACTCAATTATATGATACTGTTATTTAAGCTAAACTATCTGTCTTATACTAATAAGGTCAGAGTCAATATATAAGCTGTTTGAGACTTACCCGATATCACTGAGAAGGAAGTTTTCATGTTTTTATGTTATAGTCTATGGCAAGGAGATCACAAAAAAATTGTTGTATTTTTTCTTCGTTGTTTTGATATCGTGTCAAATGTTTCATTTGTTTTGCAATTGCAAAAGGGGGAGCTTTTATTTTTTTTGCTATTACTGATGATGAATTTATTCATTGTTTAGCACAATCTATCATTTGTAGGGTAATTCTCATTCATCGATTAATCATTCAGTGAATTTGGAAAATATCAGAAGTTTGCTGTTTAATTTGATCGATTGTTTTGAGAGATGCAGCTGGATCGGTAAATATTGTATCAAGTAGTCCAAACGCGTTGATTGATCATTGGTGAAAAACAATATCTTGTATCTGTTGATTGGTTACTGTAGTAAGATTATGATAAGCTGCATAGAGTGATAGTTTTTCAGTTTCATTATGTAAATTCCATAGGTTATTTCAGACAAGCTCAACAATATATCTAGCTTGGTCAGTGCTTATGATATCCTTGAGTTTACTTTTGATGAATTGAGCACATTGTGGTGCTTTTGGGGGTTTAAATTCTTTGAGCTGTGCTTCTGCTGAGAAAAATTTTCGTGCTTTTGTTCTTTTGTCTGGTTTATTGCACACAAGAACAAGGGTAGTCATATCATCAAGTCTATGTTTGGAAAGATGGTCAATCAGTCGTCATTCAACACTTTGCTGCACAACAGTACTGATAGGAAATGTAGGAGAACTTTCTTTTGGTATTCAATGTAAAAATACACATTTTTTTTCAGAAAAAAATCATCCATTGAGCAGTGCGTTTTTGATCACTGAGAGATCCATATCATCACCTTTGAGTTCAAAGAGTCATGTTTCTCAATGTTTTTCGATAAACTGACGTTTTCGTTCTTGAAGAGTATGATAGAGTGAGTATGAGTCTTCTCATACAAAGAGATATGGTTTGCTCATAGGTATGTTATGGATTATGTTGTCTAAAAATTATTTGAACTGCTCATATTTTATCAAGTTTTTTTTCATCTATTTCAAGAGTTTCAGATGTGCTTGTTTGTTGTAGTGTTTGTTTGATTAAGCGTTTTGTTGATTCATTCAATTCTATGGTACATACTGTTTCATTTCATGCATTGACTAATATCGTTGGATCAAGAATCATTTTGAAAAGATCCAGACTCAAGATTGTTTCATATGTTTCTATTTTCTTCTTTGCATCTAAATATGATCAAGTAAGAACGAGGTTATTTCATACTAGTTCAAGACTATTTATTCAATCACAGGTAACTCATTCTTCTAAAAGAGTGTTTTTTGCTCACAATAGTCTTATTGAGTTATAAAGTACTTTATTTGTTCATCAGAGTTGAGGTATGCATTTTTCTATAATTCGAGATTTTCATTTATATTCAAGAGATAAATATCTTTCACTTGGCTCTCAAACTATGGACAGAGTGTATGCGCATTGATCTATTTCAACTACTAGTTTTTCGAATACTTCTTTATTATAGTGTATTTTATTTGTTGGCTTGTTTATACTTCAAGAGATGGGACTGAAAAAATTACTAACTTGTTGCTGGAAAATTTGTGCTTGTGGTCATCTTGTCGATCAAGGAATAGTGTCTTTTCATGATCGATTATTTCGAATATCTTGACATTCATTGTTTGTTTGATTGATTGACACTAACTCTATAAGTTCTTTCTGACATCATTCTCTCAATTTATATTGCGCATTCTCTGCTTGTATTGGATCTCATCATATGATTAGTAACTCAAAGAACATTATTTATAGACAAGAGTAAAAACATAATATATTCTAGCTTGGCTCCTTGCTTGTTTTTTCTATTTTTTTTCCTATAGTATCTACGGTTGATACTGACCATAAGAGTATCGTTTTTTGATTTTATAGCAAGACTACTATGGAAATTTGAATTGTTTGATTGCCCAATGTGTGAAAGTCTACTTTATTTAATGCGTTGACAAAATCATATGCCGCAGATAGTGCGAATTTCCCTTTTTGTACGATAGAACCAAATATATGAACGGTAGAGGTCAAAGATGCAAGAGTTGACAGTTTATCTGCATTATCGTGATCAGAAAAGACTCTTTATGCGACCATTAATTTTGTTGATATTGCATGATTGGTAAAATGAGCAAGTGCATGAGAATGACTGTGAAATAAATTTTTGGCAACAATTAGAGAAGTTGATGCAATTGTTCAAGTTGTTCGTCATTTTAGTGATGATGATGTAGTCCATGTAGAATGATCACCAAATCCACTTCGTGATATTGAGATTATTAATACTGAATTGATTATTGCGGATATGCAGATGATAGAAAATATTATGCCATGATTACAAAGAAAATTAAAATCATGAGATGCTGACACAAAAGTGTTGATGGGTGCATTGGAAAAAATCCATGAACATCTCAAGGCATGATGACTTGCAATAGATATCAAAGAATCATTTGTAGCCAAAGAGTTAGCTGTTTTGAAGCAGTACAACTTTCTAACATTCAAACCATTTATTTACGCTTTAAACGTTGCTGAAAATGACTTAAAGCATGCATCTAAGCTCATTGAAGAGTATCAGCATGCATTACAAAAACCAGTCTGTATAGTTTCTGCAAAGTTTGAATCAGAGATTATGGAGTTAGAGTGAGAGGATAGAGCATTATTTATAGAAGAGTTGCAATGAGACAGTTCTGAGCCATTACCTACTCTTGATGATTTGATTGCTTTGGCATTTGATACTGTCTGACTCATGTACTATTTTACCACTTGAGTCAAAGAAACAAGAGCATGGACGATTCCTAAATGATCAATAGCACCACAAGCTGCTTGAGCAATCCATACTGATTTTGAACGTTGATTTATCAAAGCAGATGTTGTTTCATATAATGAATTTATCAAGGCATGATGACGATCTAAAACGAAGGAATTATGAGTACAAAGACTTGAATGAAAAGAGTATATCGTCCAAGATGGCGATGTAATGTTATTTAAATTTAATGTATAAAAATTTGTATTTTTTCGTATATATAGGTATACTTAAAGAGATAGGCTTGCTTTATTTCTTCAGTATATGACTATGAAAATTTGATCAACGTTTGATACACAGTTGGCAAGATCACTACAAAAAGAATTTGAAGATGCGTTTGGTGTATGAAATGTGTTGATAATTCGTAAAGCATGGTATTTTGTCTATAGATATGTTTATATACCTTGAGCTATAATTTTCTTGTTTATCGCTATTCTTGTTTTTTTTCTTTATAGAACACCAGAAATACCATCAATAATATATCCTATTTTTTGGGTAATTGTTATCCTATCGTTATTGTTTTTTGGATTTTGAATGCTCAAGAAACGATTTGATTATAAAATGGATTTTTTGATCATAACACCCAAAGAAATTATGAAATATAATCAATCATGACTGTTTACTAGAGATGTACAAAAAATACATAGTGATAAAGTAAAAAGTATCTCAATTAAAAAATCTTGAGTAATTAATAGTTTTATTAATATGTGATCATTACATTTTTTAGCTGAGTGAGATAGAAATAGATGAGATATTATAATGGACTATGTTGATAATATAGAATATAATGCAAAAGAGGTGAGAAAGGTATTGGGTATGTATTCGGTTTAGAGAGGCTCAGAGATTTTAGAAAATATTTGTTTTGCAATATCAGTGGAATCATTGCATGAAGTTTTCATACAAGTTTTCTTGTATAGATTTTTATCATTTTTGAATAAAATTGGGAAGTAACCTTTTAAATCAAGCGGATCTTTTGTCATATTTTTATCAAGAAACCTATAAAGCTCGATTATATTTCAGAGAATATCATAGATTAACTCTTTATAGGTTTTTATTAAGTCTTTGTAGTGTTTCGTTTTTGGTGAATTATTTGTTTCTACTAAATGTTGTACAGCATCAAGATCAGAAATATAATTTTTGAGAGTTATGCATAATTCTCTGATTCCTATTTTTGTTTTCGTGTATCAATCTAATGTATCCATAAATGCTTTCTGTCTTTGTTTATGTAGTTGTTGTCGATTACTTATGTTTTTTTCATTTTCAGTATTATTAAAGGTTTGGTTTTTTTGGTATATTTCAATATATAATTGAAGACAGTTTAAATGTGAGATAATTTGTTTTATCTGTTCATGTGCATTATTTTTATCACATGAAAATGAATTGAGAATATTAGACTGTTGTTCTTGTAACAATTTTATATTTTGTAAGTCTTCTTTATGTTTGTCATTTAAATACTTAATAAATGGTCAGATTTCTATATTTGTCTCTGATCACTGTATCTTAATTAATAGCTCTATTTCTTCCATGAATTTACTTGTTTCCTTTTCCAATGTTTGAAGTTTTTCCGTATTTTTTTGATATTGCTCTACTAATATTCGATGCTCAGAAGTAATAGCATTAATTTTAGAGAAATTTTCTTTGTTGAGTTTTTTGCGTAGCTCATATGTTTTTTTCTCATTAACGAATGAGGTATAATTATTATATGCTGTTTGCATGAGATCATATTGCTTGAGGAGTAATGCTTTGTACTCTTCAACTGATGTCTTGAGAGTGTCTAATCATATTAATCTAGGGTCTAGACTAGTTGAATAGCTATGAATAATCTATAAACATAGACTATGACTAGAAAAAACCCCTATAGAATGAGTTCCAAGTTGGGAACCAAAAAAACAAGAAAAATAATTGAATGT
>SKJI01000020.1 GCA_007115995.1 candidate division SR1 bacterium | reverse complement strand
TCGCTCCACCAAAAATCTTGTTTGTAGACCTTATATGGTTTGTCTGGACTGTAGATTGATATGATATTCTCACCAGTCGCATCGCATTTTCTCTTGTAGAGTTTGCGTTCATTACGGAATAATAATCTCCTACGCTGTCTCTCTTCTGGACACAACGTTGGTGTTGGTATCGCAAACTTCTGACCTGCAAATGTCGGAGAGATCTTTGCATAAAAATCCAGGTCACTTTGATAGAGAGCAAACTCCTGCCCTGATACTGCACAGGTCTTTCGTTGCACGATTGGATCGTTGGTTTGCTTTGCTATGAACTCATAGACTGCACGTGATGTGTAGGTCATAGTATATGACTGAGAGAATAAAGAGCTGTTAAGGAACCTCTGAAAAATTACCTTTTAAACGATTATATGAAACAATTATGAATCGTTCTATTTACTCGATTAAATGTAAAAGAGAGGTTCCTTGAGGAAGGTCTTCATGCGGGAAAATTTTATTTCATCAAATTTTATCCCTTTTTCAGACCTTCCTTAAATAGTATTTACTTGACAATACAAATTAATTTGCTTTTTTCAACTCTTTATGTATACTATGTGTGAAAACTATCCTCACAACATGCTCATTATCTTTATAAAAAACGCAGATGGCACAACACCGCATACACACACTGTTGCACAAGCTTGGACTAACAGAAACGCAGGCACAGATTTTTTTGTATCTGTATCAATTCTGACCAAAACCAGCATCAAGTGTCGCGAAACATCTTGGATCAGAAAGAACAAACACATACAAACTGATTGAAACAATGATAAGACATGGGCTTGTCACACAAACCACAACAAAATGAGTCAAGCATTTTTATATCAGCAACAAGCAGATTATTCGTCAGCATATCGAACACCAAAAAAAACAGTTAGCAGCGCAAGAATCCCTGCTCCCAGAACTTGAACAAGAACTCGCTACACTCGATGAAGAGCGTCTTTCACCACTTCCTGCTATGAAATTTTTTCAGTGAACAAGCGACTTCTCAACACTCATGAACGATATGATACTTACTCTCCAATCATACGATTATAAACTGATCAAATGCTTTGCGACCAATACGCTCGAATCACAAACCTGATCAAAAACCTTTGACTACTATGCTCAGCCACTTATTGATTATCTCAATGAGCATCATATTAGTACCGAATTATATCTATGACACGGCATTCTTCTTTTGGAACATATCACAAAATACGCAGACAACACACTACTCGAAAAACTCCCAGCATGACAATCATCATTGATGATCTATATTATTTGAGGTGTTATCTACTTACTCCTCTTTAGAGCTCAACCTGTTGGCATAAAAATTGAAAGCGAAGAACTTGCTGATACGATCTCATTTCTGTTCAAACATCTCGGTACGACCTCTCCAGTGAGTGTGGAGTAATCCTCATCCCTAAATCATCGGTTCTGCAAACTCTTCAATTGCTGACATAACGTCTTTTTGTTCTTCTTGGATGATTTTCTTGGCTTCTTCCAACGTACGACAGTATTGACTTCTACTTCGTTCATACATCTCTTGCACGTGGCTTGGAGAAATTTTTGGGTCTTGCATGTATGTCGATCTCAACGAAAACGGATCTTTGACTTGTCCATGCACTTGCATTTTGCAGTAGAACTCTCTCTGATTGAGATTCGCCAAATCATACCCATCTACAAACGGATCAAAATGTTGTTTCATATATAACGCATCTTCACTAGAAATTCTAAAACTGATCAAGTTTCACACATTACCAAACAACGCTCACGAAATCTCTTTTGGTATCTGTGAAATAAACTGATGCGCAACACATAATCACAGTCAGTACTTTCTCGCTTCAGAAAGAATTTCATTGAATGTCTCAGTCGCAAAATTTTGAAACTCATCGACATAAAAGTAAAATGGTATTCTTGCTGATTTTTCTAAGTTCTGACGAGACATCGCAGCTTGAAATATTTTGGTGACAAACATCGCTCCCAAAAATCACATAATATCTTCCTGCAACTTTCCTTTTGAAAGTTTTATCAACAGAATTTTGGACTCATCCATCGCTTGACGAAAATCAAGTTTGTTGATAGGACTCGCAAAAATATTTTTGAGCGATTCGATACTCAACAGTTGTCATACTTTATTGAGAATTGGCATAATTGCTTGTGTATTGAACTGTTGCGACCATCCAGCAAACTCATTCGTCCAGAAGTTACGTACCACATCATCTTCTATACTCTCAATCATATCATAACGAAAATCCTTATCAGTCAACGCACGAATAATATCAAACAGTGTTGACCCCTTTTTATCAAGCAACGCCAAGAAAATCATTCTCAACACATGCTCAAGCATACTATTCCAGTTTGCACCAAAGAATTTTTTAAAGATATCGATAAATCACTTTGCCAAGACTTGTTTCGATTCATGCTCCTCAACATCTAATGGGTTGAGACAAAACGGATATTTGTCATCAGTTGGATCAAAAATAATCACGTCTTTCTTACGTTCAGGAGGAATATGCATCATCACTTCATCAAACAAATCACCGTGAGGATCTATCACTGCTAGTCACTTCCCTTGCTTCACATCATTTGCCAACAAACTGACAATAAATTTCGACTTTCCTACTCAAGTTTTTCCAACAATATACAAATGTCTCAATCTATCTTCATCATAAATTCATACTGGCACAGTAATCGATCTATAGTCTGACACTCACACGATATTAACATTTCTAGGGTGTTCCTTCACAACCAGTTCACCGTTGTCCAACTGTGTACTTTCAAAAGTAGGTACTCAAATCGGTAAGGCAAGTTTTTTTGACGTCACTTTCATCAACGCTGTTTCAGCTTGTGGTTTCATCGGAAAATGAAAAAATGTTGCAATTTCTTGATGAGAAAACAACTGCGCTTTTTTCTTAGAAACAAATAACTCTGTAAGACGCGTTGTTGAACGATGCAACACAAACTCATTTAACGGATAGTTGTCAAACACCTTAAAATTATTTGCGATTGATTGAATTTTACTCCATGCAACGGCTTTTGTTGATGCTTGACAGACCATATACAATGAACACTTAAACAAAGGATCATGTATTTTTTTTGCAAAATGTCTGAATCATTCCTTCTTCCATCATTTCTTGATCTTAAAGTTGAACATATACTTATAAAACTGCAACGCAAGTTTGATCTTAAACCAAAAACGATCCAATGATGCCTTGAGATAAAATATAGTACTATTGGTATCTATCGGTTCCATCACCACAAAAAATCAGAATTTATCTTGAATAACATCGAAATTTTCAAACTTACGAAAAAAATTATAAATAAAATCAGTATCATTGTTTTCTATAGCAAACTTAAAAGGGAAAAACTGATTATTTTTGAGTAATAACTCTCAAACTACCGTTCTCTTTGTATCAAATCACAGCACATGTTTGTCATCTTTGGTAATCTGGAAATTATTAAAATTCCCGTAAAATTGGGATTCAAACAAGGGATAATTCTGAGGAGTTGCATGCACCGAAAAATAATACTCACCTTTGAGATAGTTGAGTCATAGAGCGAACACTCACGATCATTTCATAGTATCATTGACCGACTGCAAAAAATCCCTAAACGCTTGCTGTCACTCTTGAAACGAATGATACACTTTGATTAAATAACTCAGCATCACTGCATCTACTAAAAACTAAACTACTCAAAGTATAGTCAAATAGATCCTGATAGCAAAAGAAAGTATGATGTAAATCTGAAAAAGACCAAGCAATTCATAATCACTCCCTTCTATGTATTCTTATATCTCTCTAAAAAATCATTAACAGAAATATAACAAAATTTAATGTCTTTTACCGAAAACTTATTTGCAATTTTTTATTTTATAGGATCCTTGGTATTAGAACTATATTTTTTTAGTAAGTATGCTGCTTTAGTTGTGTTTTGAATTTCTTCTGGCAGATCACAGACTGTAAATCATCAACGAGAAGCAAATGGTGCAAGATATGAAAGTCAAACAATATATTGAGGAAATGATTCATGAATATTATTCTCTTGCAGATATATATGTAATTCATCAAATGATTTAAAAAATTCTTCTTTCGTAGTTTTTTGAAGAGGAACATGCAACCATAACACATTATTTTTTTCAATTCAAATTTCATCATTGCTTTGAGATGATGTCTGCTAAATGCCCATTTGACTTTATAGTCCCATGAGTAACTTTAAATATTCATACTTTTTCTCATCTTTTCATATGACAAAATCAAATCAAATTATATACATTTCTCAAAACTTTTCACTTAATTTCCTTACTATTTATCTCTACACATTTAATATTTCTCATAAGTGCGTTACTAATACACGAAGTAATTTTTCAAATCATTGTAGGCTGCTCAGAGGATTGTTGAGCAATTTCAAGATACTTTTTCTCTCAGTTTTTATCTGCCATCACATACATATAAATAACTAAAAAGGGATAAAATTTGATGAAATAAATTTTTTTCCAAATGAAGACCTTCTTCAAGGAATCTCTCTTTTACATATAATCGAGTCAATACGGCGATACTTAATTATTGTTATAATCGTTTAAAAAGTAATTTCTCAGAGGTTCCATAATACATTATACACACAAAAACAATTAAAGACAAATTTATTCTAACATTTCTTCATCGTTTCCTCCTTGATTTTTCATCCTTCCATAATCATACGTTTTTTCGCATAGTTTACCGCGGTTTATCATATGAAAACTTGATTTATTTATACAGATACTGTCTTGCTCATATGCATACACTACTCAATAAAACATCATTAGAAAATGTATAGGTATGTAGTAATAAAATACAAGTTTTGTACTATTTCATAAAAAAGATTAGAATCTCTTGATTTTCGTACTTATATAAGTAATCATATGAACATGAATAGACATATATGCGCTTATTTTCACATTTCACTCAGAATGATTTGTTTCTGAGAGTTTTGTGATTTATAAATTAGTTGTATATATTCATCACAAAACTCTCAAGACAAGCGCTTGAGAGTTTTTTTTACCTTCTACTCTACACAATCATGGTTCTTACACACTCTGCAGACAAATCATTAGAAGAATTATGACGCTTATGAGCAGCAAGATCATTTCATACATGAAATCTTACTCCAAGAGATCTTGTGCCGGTACTTAGTTGATGTCAGTGAGAAATGTTTGATATGAATACACTGAAAGATTCAGCGTATTATCCAACAAAAATGATTGTACAGTGACATACTTGCAATATAGACCTTGCGTCAAAAACAACATATGCCTCTACAAGTATAGTACAAAAACCTCCACAATTCCCCTGAAACGACAAAAAATTTGTTAATCAAAAACTCATTGAAGCATTTGAAGAAAGCAATACACTAGTATGATTTTGGCTACGTATCAATGAGAGTTTACAGGTGTGAGAATTTACTACATTTTCACAAAAAATTACTTGAAACAAAGAATTTGTTAGAAACATTCTCAATACGATCACACAACAATGTACTGATGAGCTTTTGTCGTTTATGTGGAAAAGATATATACATGCTGATGGACAAACATATATACTACAAGGTATTACATGAGACACACTACACTATGAACACAACTGAAATATAGTATCACTTCATAAAAACGATCTTGTAGAATCTTCTGTGAATTTTTTTACTCATCGATCACTCTTAACACAAAAAAACACTAATATACCAGATATTATCGCAGCATGTTCATGACCTATTTTTTGTAATGAAATGAATACCTTACTCATAGCACTCATTGATGCAAAAAAACATAATACAAACCAAGTCTATCACCTCTGATGACAAGCAATGTGTGCATATACAAAATGATGATCATTCTCTGAAAACTACAAAAAATTACTCCATATCTTAGATGAGAATAACAATCTTGATGATAGTCTTCAGTATCAATGAATCACCTTACATATTGTCCCAGCGTTCCATCATAGATTTCTTGGATATGACACTACACTCACAGAGCTCTTAGATTGTCTGACTGAAACTGATAAAAAGCTTAAATCACTAAGTACATCACTTTGAACACTTTTTAAAGGTTGAAAAGATATAACTGATCATGAAATACAAAACCTGACAAAAGAACGTAATCAATACAACACTATGATGAAAAAAACAATTAGTACGATCCAAAACCATCCAGCTCTTGTTACCATGCCTCTTCAAACAAAAAAAACTTGAACACTGAATACACTCTATCAATCACAACTTGATCTTCTCCTAGCGCAACAACAGTGATTTAATCCAAAAGAGCATCGATCATCTTTTACAAAAATTCCTATAGCAGATGTTTGAAAACGAGCAAATAAAATTGCAAAATAAAAATACTATCTTCCAATAATTTTATATTTTAAGTAGTTACACAATGATTTGAGTATTTGATAGTGGTTTTGGAGGCTTACAAACACTCAAATACCTCAAAAGACAGTTTCCTCACAACGACTTTCTTTTCTTGGCTGATAGCAAAAATCTCCCATATTGAAACAAACCAAAAGCACTGATCAAAGAACTAACTATTCGCAATATCACTTGGCTGCTTGATCAATGATGTACCCATGTTGTTATCGCCTGTAATACTGCAGTTGCAAGTATCTATCAACACTGGTTTGCAGAAGAAATAGAGAAAAAACTTATTTCGGTAACACAATGTGGTCTTAAAGAATCAATACTGTTTTGATACAAAAAAATTGCAGTAATGTGCACACAAGCAACACATGATCTTCAAGTATATCAGACAATATATCATGATATACACTGACAATGAGAGATCTATACGATACCAACACCTGAGTTAGTGCCGCTCATAGAAGCAACACATATCAATTATGATAAGGTCTATTACTACTTAGAACTTTATAGTAAATACATAGCAGACGATACTGACTGTCTCATTCTCTGATGTACACACTACCCTGTTCTACTCAATATTTTCTGGGAACAGTTCCCTCAACTCAAAATTATCGATCCAGGAAGAAGTTGCATTTATTCTATCAATAAAAAACTTACACACTCATTAGAAAAAAAATCACAAGGGCGTGGACATATTCGTATCTGTTGTACTGGTTCACCAGATACTTTTAGGAAAGGTGCACAAAAAATATGGAAAACACAAGATATACCTGCTCTTGAATATATTACTCTATAAAAAACTATGATCCAAAGTGAGAAGCAATCTCCAGTACTTTATTCTTAAGAGCATGTTATTATGAAAAAAATAGATCTCCATCAAGATATTATACTCTCATTTGAAGCAAATACTGCATGATTTTTCGATGATCAGTATGTTATCGATATACATGGTACATATGCTGGTAATTTTCATGACTACAAAACAAGTGAATGTACAGTTGTCTGGGCTGCAAATCGACCATACTCACTTCAATGAGATCTTACAAACTTAGAAAAAAGAATCATTACATTTGATCTTGATCTTCTCTGGCATCGTCATACCATCATGCAACAACTAGCAGATCAACACAAATTATGAATCATCACATCATACGCTGATATTGCATACTATGAAAAGAAGCAAACACCATTATCTTTTATCCATCATATAGAATGATGTGATCACATAACATCGATGGAAGATATCACTACACTCTATGAAGCATGAATAAGGTCACTCTGATTTGTCTGGAATTTCAATAATGCACTTGCTCATACACATACATCTCAAACATGATGACTCACAACACTCTGAAAAGAAGCAGTCTGATATATGAATGAACTTGGTATGATTATTGATACTGCTCATATGAATGAGCAATCTATGATGGACGTCTTGCAATACTCACAATACCCAATTATCAACTCTCATTCAAATATACAAGCACTGTTTCAACATAGTAGAAATGTAACTGACGAATTTTTGGATAAACTAGTAAAAAATAATGGAGTGATCTGATTATCCATCTACGCACCATTTATAAGTAACGCATGAAATGTATCGCAAGAAATATTCTTAGAACAAATCAACTATGTATATAATCGTATATGAACAGATCATCTTGCACTGTGAACTGATTTCCATGGTATACAAACAAATCGTACAGTATCATGAATCAATACTATTTCAGCACTCAATAGTCTTGAAAGCTTACTCAATAAAGAGTTTCAACAAAGCATTACAGAAAAATTTTTCTCCAAAAATGTACTAAGAGTGTTGAAAAATATACTCTCCAAAAAATAAGTTATTAGAAAAGTAAACCGTACAATACACCTACCCTACCCTTTCACAATCTCATACATTTTCTTGACTGCGAACCTTCTTGTCTCTCAGTCTGGGAGATGCCCAATACACACATCGAACAATGTACCTTTTCGTTCTTGTTGCTCGACACACACTGGTTGGAACTGATTGATAGGTTCGATAATTCATGTTTTTGTATTGAGATAGAGAAAATCAATGAGTCAGTTGGTATCAATAACGGACTGGATAGTTATTATTTTTTGGTGAGAAGTTGCTTGACCGATAAAGCTTATAATTCTGGGATCAGTGATAATATCACGAGGTTGTAAGGGTGTATTGAGAAAAAGCCCATCGTATCACTTTGCTCTAGAAAGCGCAACGTACGTCTGTCATTGTGCGAAAGCACCACGACCAAGATCAATACAGACATTTTCAAACGTCAATCATTGGCTTTTATGGATTGTGATAGCCCATCACAGCTTAAATGGATACTGCACAAACGATCCAATTGGATGATACTCAATCGCTTGAGATTCAGTATTATAAATCGACTCATGAATATCTCGCGGCTCCTTATAGACATCATAACAGAGTCAGTCTATCATTACTTCAACATACTCCTCTCAATCATTATCTACTTTGATCGCTTGGATTGTTCAAATAGAACCATTGTACCAGTAACCATCTTTGTGATTTTTAAGCATCATCACTTGTGCTCACTCCTTAAACGACAGTTGCTGTTCGTTTGGATACAGTGTTTGTGGAAAAGCTCATTTGACCGTTGCAGTAGCAGTTACTTTTTCTGCGTTAATTGCATTGAGGAGTTGCATATTGAGCATCGATGCAGTTTTTTTGGTTGCAGTCACAACAACGGTTGATGCAGGCAGCTCCTCAAATGAGTCGATACATGCACGATTAAAATACTCTAACACAGCATAACTACGAGCTCACAAACGAATTGCATTGAGCATCCCAATAAACTCTTGATCGGTCTGACGATACACTTTTTGTAACTCCAATGTTATCGGCTCCAATGCAGCAAATGATGGAGAAGAAAAAAAATATTCTGTCTTATATTTTTCTGTAAACGCTCCACGCTCCTGCTCAGAAAAAACAGGTGGCAATTGAAAAAGATCACCAATCATAACCAACTGTTTCCCTCCAAACGGTAGTGAATTTTTGAGAATAATTTGACATACTGTGTCTATTACTTCAAACAGATCGGCTCTCACCATTGAAATTTCGTCAATCACCAAACAGTCCGCTGCTTTGAGCAGCATTCTCTTGTCACGCTTCATAAAAAAATCTCCATCTTTTATTTTTTCTACGGTAATATCTATAGGAAATCCAAAAAATCTATGGATCGTCTCTCAACCTATATGTAACGCAGCAACTCATGTCGGCGCAAGTTTGATAACCTGCTTTCCTGCACTATCAGAAAAAAACGTTTGTAATAACGTTGACTTTCATGTTCATGCTTTTCAGGTCAGAAATAATGAACGATCAGAATGCTGCATTATTTCCAATGCTTGGTCTAATATATTCATAGTATTGGTATTAGTTCATGCAGAGGTAGCATATCTGGCATACTAGGTTCTAAAAATACTCAACGAGTTATTGCTTGTTTTTCTCATACGATATGCATCTCTAGGAGTAAATCTGCAACATCGATGCTCATATCCAAAATGATATCATGACCATTATCAGCATAAAAGAGAGTAAACATATCATGAAATGTAACCTCAAAACGACTAATACGATCTTGATTCCATCGTAAGAGTGGGATATCCATTAAAGAGGCAAATAAATCAGTTTGATTTCATAGATCTCTTTCCTCATGAATAAATGCACTCGTTAATCATAGACCATACATTCCACCCTGACTATATCATTGCATGTATCACTTTCATGCAGTGGCTTCATAAGCATAATACCACATTTCCAAACATCATCATGTATCAGGAATCAACATACAAACCATTGGATTAATTCATCAATATCGCGTTGTCTGCATTGGTTGATATGAAACAATAACTGGTAAAGCAGTTTGCATTATTATCGCATCAATATCCAGCAGATCTGCTCATACTCATACAGATAAATCGAGCAAATCAACTGGTAGTTCTATCCATCTACCTTCTATAAGTGCTCATATACTCATAAATGTTGATATATACTCAGACAACACATGATCAGTAGGCGCATCAATAACTATATCTTCTCGTTTAGCATAGATATGATCATCAAGCAACAGAAGATCAATAACTCATCATATTGTAATGTGCTGATCACTTTCTTCTACACTATCCAACGATCAACGTATTTCTATACGCATATCCATATATGATCAATCATCAAGTATATGACCGTGTATATCCATATCTGTATGGAAATATACAGGAAACTGATCGTTAAGACTACCTGAGAGTTGTATAGCATAAGAAAACATCTCTCAGATATCTCAAGATTTACCTATTCAAGTAAAAATAGATTGAAGCAGATCAACTGCATAAGAAAACTGATGAGGTTGCGCTCTAAGTGTATCTTGATATGTCCTCAGAGCAGAAATTATTTGAAGATACATTTGTAATCATTCAGTAATTTCTTCTAGAGACCAATACCCATCAAACCACCAATTAGAGCCCATACAATTTGGTTGAATAGCACGGAGATTATCAACAAACTCTTGTGTATAAGTACTAATCAGTTCTTTTATCTGCTTATGAGTAAACAAACGATCTACGATCTTTGTTTGTGTATGTAACTCAAAGAGTTCAATAATATGATTGATAGTAGCATAGTCATGCTTACTAAAAGCACATATATCTTCCTGCATGCTTGTATATGGTACTACTTCAAATTCATGATAAGATGACTCATATGCGCTGAGTAAGTCTAAACGCAACAAAACACCTACCATAACACTCAACACTACTACCAGATAATACTTTGTTATCATTTGTTCTCATTAATAATAAAGTAACCAGAGAGAAACTCTACTGCTGCAAACTACGATTAATCGTTCTCATTATATCTACCTAGAATAGTATATATGGCAAAGAATATTGCAAGCTTCATGTAATAGAAAAAAGGTCCCTACTTCATTAAGCAGAGACACTTTTTTATAATTCATCCTTTGAAACTAAGCCTCTATTATAATAAATACACCAAGACAAAAGTCAAGCTTAAATTACTTATATGTTTACTTCATCGATACGCCATCCCTATTCTTTCTCCGTGCTTATACTTCATAGTGTTTTTATTGCTTCGTTATATCACACATCTATCAGTGCATCTACTTGTTTTGGGTCAATTGAATTAAACGTTCAGAGATCAGGTTGAATGACAATATCAGCTTTCTCAGAATACTGCTTAGTGTTATGACTCATCAAAAACTCAAAACTATTGATAAGAATCTCAAGAATATTTTTAGGTTTTCTTCAAGCATGAAACGCATATAAATCAACAGCAACGATGGTATCAGAGCTCTGCTCCAATAAAGGAGAAACTGGAACATTTTCTACTATTCAACCATCAACAAGTAATTGACCAGAAATTTTTATAGGAGTAAAGATTCAAGGAATACAACTACTTGCCATTACCGCTTTTTTTACAGATCAGTTCTGTAAAACGACCTTTTTTCATGTTTCTATATTTGTGGTAATAATCGATAACGGAATATCTGCCTCCTCTATTTTTTTTGGACCAATCAAGTCAGTAATATGATCACCCAATTTTTTATTGGATAATAATGCAAACTTAGAAAGCTGTATAGAAGACAATTGAAACCATCATAAGTCTTGAGCAAACTCATAAATCTCCTCCCATGTTTTACCAAATGCAACAAGCGATGCAATAATAGCTCAAACACTTGTCCCAGCAATAGAGGTGATTGTAATAGCATTTTCTTGAAGTGCTTTCAGTACACCGATATGTACTGCTCATAAAACCGCACCTCATCATAATGCTAACTGAATATTTTTCATCAAAAAAAAGAAAAGTAAAAGGAGGAGAACCTAAAAAAAGAAGAACACTCTATCATAAAGCATGGAATGATAATTGCAAGAATAATAAAAAAAACTCCTTAGATAGGATTAAGATCTAAGGAGCCCATATCCACACATATCATTATATGTGTGAATATTAGAAAACTACACGTTTACTATATATAAATTTCACAAAAAAACAATGCAATTTTTATAAACAAAATCAGATCAAATATTTGGAAGGTCTAAAAAGGGAAAAAATTTGATGAAATAAAATTTTTCCCGCATGAGGACCTTCATCAAGGAACTTCTCTTTTACATATAATCCAGCAAATAGAACGATACATAATTGTTTCATATAATCGCTTAAAAAGTAATTTTTCAGAGGTTCCATTTATAAGGATATTATTGCATAATTTTACAAAATCACTATAATTATGGTGTACATTTTTTAAGTACTCAAAACCTTCATAAACGTATGGAAGATCTAAAAAAAAGATTAACTTTGATGGAATTACAAATTTCTCTCATGACCTCATGATGACATTCCTCAAGAAACCTCTCTTTTAGACATAATCAAGTAAATACAACGACACATACATAAATTGTTGCATATAACGGTTTACAAGTAATGTTTCAGAGATTCCTTATAATCTACAAATAATATTTCGTACTCTATCAGATAATACTATGATAAATATAAAAAACATTCCTCAAGAGCTTCTACCCTTTGATATATGAGATAATATAATAAACGATCTCACTTACTTTTCAGTTCGTTTCAACCCATATACTGCAGAGAGTATCAAAAAAACAATCTTTCTGGAATATCCTCATATATTACAGACATTAAAGGATTTGCCTGATAATAATCTTAATCTCGCAACACTCAAATGAGAGCAACATAGCCCACATCTTATACAGCGTCGAGAACAACTATTTTATTTTTACTACTTTAGAGCATGTGATACAAACGCATTACTGACACAAATTAATACAAGAGACAAAAAAATTCTTGAATTATCCTATAATATTAAGACGTATGTACAAAGCGTTCTTGATCACAAAGATTCCATAGAAATCAATCATACACAACTAGATTTTAAGGTATTAGATGCGATGTCTGAGTTTGCAACATTAATCATTGAAAAAAGCTATAACTATAATGACAACATAGCCTTAGCATCATCAGAAAACTATACAAGTGAAATCGAAAGAATAAATGAACATATTTCTCAAAAGATATATGAGGAAATATGTAAAGAATTAACAGAATTAGTCGAACCATATTTTGACTTAAAAAAGATATCAAACATAAACAAGCAAACAGAAATTATTGACAAAAAAGTTTATTCGTATCTAAAACTTATAAAAGATGAGCAGTGATATGAGTGATTACTACAAGCAGATATAGATAATCTGATCATAGCTCTTCAAGAGATTATCTGATTACACCTAGAACAATCAATAAAGTTCATAAATGAACGAAAAGCAAAATAGCAAACTACCTAGAAGCTCTCCATAACCACTGTTGTTGCTCTCTTGTTAGACTATTTCACACAGTTGGTGCATAAAATCACTCTTGAGTATAAAACGTCACTGCTCATGTTCTTGGTGTATCTTGTATAGCATTATGTGCTACCAGTCATTGCAGATACTGCCTCAATGGATAGAAGTTTACCTCTCATCCAAACGCCTTAGATCCCATTGCAGATCAGTCAGTATTTCATGCCCAAGAAACCAGTACATCATTTGGAGTATATAAGACCGACCATGCATCTCTTGGAAATGATCTACGGCCAAGTTTTATATCAGACGTTCACGTTTTGAGTGCAATATGATCCAATGGATGATTACGCAGCCACCTCCAATTCGTTGGCATCGCAGACGGATTACTCAAAATAGACCAAATCATCTCTCAGACCGTATCTGGAATAACTTTTTGATGGACTGCTCATGGATTTTCATAGATAATTTCTCATTGGTTGTCTTCAATAGCCATAATTGGAGTCACATGAGGAAATGTTTGACCAGTCAACGCTAATTGTGTATATGCTTGTCAAAGCTGTAACATTGTCGCTTCATCAGCTCCAAGTACTAATGGATAACTATAATACTTATCATCTCTCAATCATGTAAATCATAATGATTGAAAATATGGCACAAATACATCTGCTCCTCATAATGCTATAAATGTTCTTACAGCAGGTAAGTTTCTAGATCATGCAAGTGCTTGCTCAAGAGTAATTCTTCACCAAAACATATTGTCATGATTCCTTGGACTATTTCATGGAATTGGAAAATCTACAAGAGATCAAAACTTAGTATAAGGATAATGCGTAAATAAATACGCATATACAAAAGGTTTCAACGTTGAACCTGTCTGTCTAATTGCCTGAATTACATCTACTTGTCCATCAATTGTATCATCATAAAAATTTTCTGATCACACATAACTTAAGACCTCTCCATTGTTTGCATCAATATGTAACATTGCCCTATTATTCCCACCAAGATTTCTCAACATAGTTTTATAGTTTAATAATGATTCTTCAGCAATAGCTTGTTTTTGCATATCAATTGAAGTATGTATAACATAACCATTTTGAATAATTTGCTGTGCATTGAGTCATAATGCTTGTATTTCTGGTAATGACAAAAAATAATCATGTACCCACCAAACAAAATGTGGTGCTCTCATCAAAAAACGTGCCTGATGTAGTGCAAGATTTTGCCCATCTAAAAATGCTTCAAGAAATTGCTCTTCATCAATCATTCATAACTCCAACATACGACATAACACCCAGTCTTTTCTTCCATGATTATAAAAATAGAGTACATCATTATATTCTACTGTTGCTCGATCACGAAGCTGTGCAAGACAGTGTGATGCGTGCATACCTTCTATGAAATTTCATGAGAATTTTTGATGCAGTATATCATAAAGAGGAGAAGCATACGAACCATGATATAGCTTTTGTAGCATTTCAGTATCACCATCTTCTCAATCAAATGTGCTTTCTGGAAATTTTTCTTCAAATGCAAGGATTATATCAACAGCATCATCATCTTGCTCTCAAAGTTCATCTACCAATAGCGATCAGCTAAACTGCCAAAATCATAAAACCATTTCTGGATTACGAACAGGATTGTATAAGGTTGGTGCTTGAGGTAGTGCTGCCAGGATAGCACTTTGGAGTAATGTGAGCTGATCAGGCGTAGTTTGAAAATACTGCCTTGCTGCAGATTCTATACCGTATGCTTGATTACCAAAAAAAATCAAATTGAGATATGCACTCATAATTTCCTCTTTGGTACGACGATATGCATCCGATGAAGAAAGCCCATCATTTTGTTTAATCTGTCTATACCATTTTCTTGTTAGTCTTCTCGCAAGTGCTATTTCAGTCATTTTTCTTTCGATAGTTTTTGTGTTGGTTAGAAAAATATTTTTAACGACCTGTTGAGTGATTGTAGAACCTCACTGTAGTTGAGATGATCACTCATACCATGCTTGAATATTTCTCATCACAGCTCTCACAAACGATCTTGCATCAGTTCAGTTGTTCACCCAAAACGTCTGATCTTCAACCGCAATAATTGCATCGACCATATATGGTGAAATTGTTTCAAACAAGACTCGAGATCTGTCTTCTTCAAAAAATCTGAACAACTCATTACCGTCCCTATCCAATAAAATCGTTGATTGTGGAAGTGCTTGAATACGATCCAATTCGATCATATTATCAAGCAATACAAAAAAGAATCAAAACCATACCAACACTAGCAAGCATACTCAAACGACTATTGAGAGTATCCATGTTCGAAATTTCGTCATACCATATTGATAGTCAAATGAGAGAGATTTACAATGTCAAGAAAACAAAAAAACTATAAAAGTATTCAGTTAAGAGTGTTATAGATATTTACTGTTGTTGCATAAGTTCGTTACTATACGGCATAGTGTTATCAGTATCATCATGATTGTTTCAATCTAATCAATTCTTTAGTAACATATACACTTTTGCTTCAGCCATTCGTCACGCTGGAATAGTCCACAACGCTCAGACTATAAGCATCAAAAATCATCACACTGCATACATTCACTGCAAAACAGACAGTCAAACCATGTCCCAAAAATGACCTTTTGTGAGTGATCGACTCTTTTTTAGTGCATCTATTGGTCATAATCATTCTTGAAGTATTGCATATGCAAATAATTTTCATCTAAATATTGCAAGTATCCCCGGAACAATCAACAAAATAAATCCGATCAAAATTGTGAGCATATAGAGTATCATACCGATAATATATGAAAGTATTTTTTTTCATGAAAGATATGCAGTAAAACTTTTACTCTCAACACTACTTGTATAGACAGCACTCAACGCTCCAGATAAAATCATGAGCCCAAAGAAGAATGAAAGAAGAATTCACACTATTTCTAGAATATAATATGGAATCTCCTGTCAAGGAATTATTTCAAACTGTGCTGGGAATTGAGTAAAATCAAACACAAATTCTTCTACAAGTACTCATTCTGCATTTTCTTGACGAACAATTTCATATGGTACTCAAAATACATCTGCAACTTCTCTCAACTCATTTGATGAAAGATCTTGACGCAGAGCATCTTGAAACATCTCTTCCATAATTGAAGCTCAAGGTTGCATGAAATAGGTATTTGAGACAAATGCTTGTCATCAAATCAACACAATAAAAATTGCGAGAAAAGCACTCCAATATTTCACAGTTTTTTTTGATAAATTCCATCAACTAGTAAATGCTCTTCCAAGTAATGTTTGAGATTTTGATACCTTAATCACTCCAAAAATTGTGAGTGGTATAGCTATCAATGCGATCACTCCAAAAACTCATTGCAGAGTCCTTCTCGTTATATCTAGATCTAAACATTGTACCCCTCATCAACAGTAAAAGAGATCAATAATCCAAAAAATTGCTGATGATAAAGCCCATAGTATTGCTACAATTGGCAAACTAACAATGGCAAACCATCGTTTTCTTCAAGATGATTTTTGCACGTCATGCGTTTTATCTTCTGTAAGCATTATAAATGACTATAATAATAAAAAAAACTAATTACATTGTTTACAAGAGGAAAGATGCTCTTTCTTCCATTTTACAAGCGTTCTTGATGATATTCCATATTTTTCTAAGACTGCTCTTGCTTGGTTTGGAGTATGACAATACTCATCAATGACTTGTTTCTTGAACTCTGGCGAGTATGTATCTCTTGCTCATCACGTAGAAAATTGCTTCGAACATGTGTTACATTTCCACCTTTGTCATCACGAAGCAAGTTTTCAATTTTTCTGCACATGGTCTGATGCACAATACATACAACTACTCATACTAATATCATAAAAATTAGGTGGTAAAATGCAAGATGAGAACGACCAACCCCTCTCTCTACCCTCAAAAGTAAAATACTCTTGTTTTTGTTTTACAAATGAGTATAGTGAATCGTCTATTTTTTTGGAACAAATCATGAACCAGCAACAAGAAACAAAAAATACACGGTTACCGATGATCAATCTTGCTCCGACATGGAAGAAAGCAGTCACAGCTACAAGCATGGCACTTGTGTGTGTCTTTGTAGAAAATGCACTCTCTTGACATAGTCATGGTGCAACGATGATTGCATTGCATCTTCCAGTTGCGTATCTCCATGAAAGTATAGCATACAAACACAAAAATTTAATTCGTGCAAGTGTGTTATGAATGTGATGATTTATTCTCTTTCACGGATGAATACATCGACTAGTGGATTATGATGCATCATGTTGACACGATCATGCGCTAGCACAAGAATGACCTGTTCATTTTGGTGCTATGAGAATGCAACAACTCCATACCCTCAAGCACCAACCGCAAACCTTCCGAACTGCAACAAACATCATAGCAATCACGTGATGAGCACTTGCAGAAGAACTTGTTAGTCTCTGATCGTCGTCAATCACAACACTCAAACAACGAGTGATGAACAAAAAATATAAAAATCTATTCGCAAAACACGTATAGCATACTCCTTTATTCTTTTATCGAGATACTTATGAAAAAAATTCCAGTTACTGTCCTGTCTTGATTTCTTGGTTCTGGAAAAACAACCCTCCTCAATCATATTCTCAATAACAGATCAAATAAAAAAGTCGCTGTTATTGTCAATGATATGTCAGAAATCAATATTGATGAAAAACTGATTAATAATGCAGTAACACTCTCACGTACTGATGAAACACTTGTAGAACTCTCAAACTGATGTATCTGCTGTACGTTACGTGATGATCTCCTGAAAGAAGTTGAGCGTCTCTGTAAACAGTGAACCTATGATGCTCTTGTGATTGAAAGTACATGAATTTCTGAGCCAGTACCTGTTGCGCAGACATTTTCATATAAAGACGAGGAAACAGGAATAGATCTTACACAATGGACAAAACTAGACACTATGGTCACAGTCGTTGATGCTATTTCATTTTTGGATCATTTTATGAGTATTGAGACACTCCACGATTTTAACCTTGCAAGTGATGAAAACGATGAAAGAACAATTACACATCTGCTTGTCGATCAAGTTGAGTTTTGTACGACGCTCGTGATCAATAAACGAGACGATATATCAGATGAACAACAAAAAAAACTTTTGTCTGTCCTCAAAAGCTTACAGCCTACTGCTCATATCATTACAACAAATTATTGAGTAGTGGACGTTGCAGACATTATTGAAACTTGACAGTTTGATTTTGAACGTGCATCTAAGAGTGCATGATGGATCAAAGAGTTGGAGGAAGAACACATTCCTGAAACAGAAGAATACGGAATCAGTTCATTTGTCTATACTGCTCGTAAACCGTTCCATCCAGAAAGACTCTGGGAGTTACTTCATCTCGAGCGACCATGAGTCGTCAGATGAAAATGATTTTGTTGGCTTGCAAGTAGACCTGATGCAGCCCTCAATCGGCAACTTGCATGACAACATGTCTCACTCTGATATGGATGAAGACGATTGAGCGCCTTCCTCGATGCTGAAATAGCACAGATGGATCCTGAAACACAAGCAGCATACCAGCACGCCAAACAACAACCAAACGGCGATAGAATGACACAAATGGTCGTCATATGAATTGAACATAAAAAAGAAGAAATTACTGAAGCACTCGATAGTTGTCTCCTCACCGATGATGAACTCAGACAGTCACGACAATCATTTGCTGATCCTTTTGAACACCTTATGATAGCAGCATGAAGATAGGGTTTTAATATTTTACATTATAATATTTTCGATGAATAGTTTACAAACACCAGCGATCGCTTTAGTATGAGCATCATGATCATGAAAAACCACACTCATTGAAAAGTTCTCACAAGAAGACATTATTGATGCCATAAAAAAAAGTTGAATTCCTATTAGAGCACTTCTCCAAGATACTGCATTTACTCAAAGAGATAGAGAGATCTATGAACAACAACTTGGTGCAGTACTCACACAAGCATACAGAAACTGTTTTGGGTGTAGTGGGAAAACATGACTATTTGATTTTGTTCGTAGAGCACTGGCAGATGCACGGGAGTACACACAAACACAAAATGAGTCTTATGGAGTATCTCCATCTACTTTTCTTGAACATCTGAAGGATATTAGCTGACTTATTGTCATGGAGACATATTCAGAGAAAAAAGATGTGTTTGCCAATATACGTTCTGCATTGCAAGATTGAAATGTTCACCCCTCTCAACAATCACTTATTGCAGTACTCTCTATGGATAACAACATACGTAATCAGCTTGCGTTTCTAGAAGCCACTCGCTGACAGTACACTGAAATTATAACTACACACAGCAATAATCAAAACACACAAAATACACTTCAAGAACTCACAGAAATCTTGCAAGTCCCAATTTTTGACTGACTTCATACAACATTTATACTCCCCAACGATGAATATTTTAACAGACTCTCCAATACCTATCCTCAGCATCCTAAACTTCACCAACAACCTACCATTACTCTTTCTACAGAGCACGGAAAAGATAGGATAAGATCTGCTTCTCATAACTATTTTAGACTATGACTATCAGGTCAACAATATGCAGATGCAGTAAACGATCTTGTTGAAAATGCTAGCAATATTGATAGGTATTATGTTCCAGTTCCTTTACGTCAAGATGTTCTTGAATCACTACAATGATCATCATTGCCACTATGTATACAATATTGTCTTAAAACACAGCCATGACAATTTCTCATCATAGAAAAGTCAGATGCTCTCTCTACCATAAAATATTGATTTGCACCAACAGCAGATAGAGCAAAAATCAGATTTTGAAATAATAAATCTCTAAAAGATACATTTAATGAAAACTATATGGATTGAGCAGAACCTACTCATTCCCGTGATCTCTTTGCAAGACGAGAATGCAATTCTGATGATGAAATTCTTGATCATTTTGAAAACCTACTTGATACATTCGACAATATAGTAAAACAATGACCATATGAGTTCAATAATGAAACGTGCGTTATGCTTGGTGAAATAAGAGCATATATAGAAGAACATAGAACAACTCTCTATTTAGATTCAAATATCCAAAAGAAGATAGAGCAAGCAAAAAAACTAACACTAGAATATATGCAAAGAATATTTGAAGATAAGATAGCAGAATTACAGCAAAATGAGAAAGCATATAATTCAGTTGATGAACTATGAAATGATCTTGAATTAATAATAACTATGGTTTGGTACCGAACAGCCCGAGAAAATATTGTCAGTAAGAAACAACAAAGATTTCTTAAGGATAGTAATGTCTGATGAATAGCAATATCATTATGGAAGAAACTTATTCAGTTGATTGATCAATGACCACAAACAGATAATCCATATCTTCAACAACCAACAACACTAGATTTGCATGATGCTCAGTATAATCCAGAATCTCTCCTTATGATTTTTGAGAGTGAATATAATGAGATTGATGAAAAACAACAGGAATGATTTATTAAGAATATAATTAATAAATTTACTGAATGGGAGTGAAAAAACATGACATTTGCAGATTCACACAAAAAAAGACGAAAAAGCATTGTAAAAAATTAAGAAAAGTCTGAAAAGAATAAAATTTAATGAAATTATATGTTTTCCGCATGATGGCCTTCCTTAAGTAGTGAAAAATATCGTTTACAATCAATTTATTTAAAAAACCATTAGACTAAGTTATCGTATATCCTTTTTATTAACTAATAATATACTTATGAGAATTTGATTTTTTTGAAAATGAGGAGCTTGAAAAAGTACCTTTGCTGCAGCAATGACTCGTTTCATACAACAGAAATTCCCAGATAAAACGATCATCGCGATGGATGGAGATATCAATATGCATTTAGGAATGTATCTTGGAATCTGGCCTGTAAAAATGCTTCATCCATTGATGAAAGAAATAAGCGACTATGTCTTTTGACAAAGAGATGATATTTTATGTGATCATTTTATCGCATCAACTCCTCCTCATCGCTTATCAAATTTTATTCATTGCACATCAGACGATACATTTTTACAAAAATTTGCAGATTTCAAAAAGAATATCGCATTATTGAGCGTAGGAACATTTAGAGAAGAAGAAGTATGAAAAGCATGTTTTCACGGTAAATTAAATGCTTTTGATTACATATACAATCATCTCTTAGATACAAATGATGATATTGTAATTAGCGACTGTATGGCTTGAATAGATAATCTATGAACTGCAAATTATTTTGTTCATGATATATCAATATATGTCATTGAACCAACGATACAATCTATTCAAGTCTATAAAGACTACCAAGCTGCAACCAGAAATACGTGACTTCATCATAAAGTGATTATCAACAAAGTAACAGATATTCAGGATAAAGCATTTGTACTACAACACATTGATGAGACTACTATACTATGATGGATTAAGCATTCTGAGTCTCTTCGTCGCTTCAATCAATGATCTTTTGAAGCGCTTGATGATTTTGTTACAGAAAACACTGCTCTCTTCACTAACATTCATAACCAAGCAGTCAGCTTATGAAAAAATCGAGATGTCTATCTAGATAGATTACAACAAACATATATATCAAAATGTGATATACGATACAATGATTATCATAATAGCACTCTCTATAATCATACAGACAAAACATTTACATATACAGATGTAATACCATGAATATAGAACCAACAAAAGTACAGTGTATCAAAGATTTTTTACTAAATACTGATCAGGTTAAATCATTAACTAGACTTCACGATGGTCCAATTCATTGTATATTCCCTCAATTAATGGCACATACTATACAAAGATTCAAAGAACTGTGAGAAAAATATGATATCGATTTATCAATCTATTTTGCTCATAAAGCCAACCAGTCAGATAGCTTTCTACGTATGGCTCATTACTGTTGAATATGAGTAGAAGTATCGTCATACTATGAGTTACAACATGCATTATCATCTTGATTTAACAGTAGTCGTATTCTTGCATGATGAATAAAAAATCAAGAGTATATTCTACTCAGTTTACAGCACACTATACCATTTGTTATAGATAATCCAAGCGAACTCAGGCAAATAATCACACTGCAAGAGCAACACTTCCCCCATCAATATATTGAACTATTCTTGAGAATTAGTGATCCTTATAGACAATCAAAATTTTGAGTTTGTATTGATATGCTTACTACACACTACGGCTTTATAGCAAACCACGCAATTAAGATTCTGTGACTCCATTATCACTGAGCAGAGACAAGCGATAGAATAAAATCAGATTTGATACAAAAAATAATGAATGAGTATACGCACAATACTTTACTTACCGATAGTATGTCTATTAATATCTGATGATGATGGTGATGCAAAAAACATAATCATTGTAGCGCCAAAAACTACGTCAAAACTCTTAGCCAGAAAGTGATTCATTGAGAGGATACAGAAACATGGTGAAACTATGCATTCAATATTCATCGTCATCATGATGGATCACTTATATGAAAAGATAAACTTCAACAAATGGTACTGATCCAAGATTGTGTTGATTACTTTGATAAAGTACTTTCACAGAGTATTGCTAGACGAATGAGCGATGCAATGATGAATACTATCATTGAACCTTGATCATGACTTTTACAAAATGCGTGAATCACAATTCTCAAAATTATTGGTATCAAAGAAGATAACTTTTGAAATAGCATCATCATCGTCAATGCAAATATAAACAACGTGTGAATGGTACAATACTTTGCTGATCCAGAATTGATAAAAGTAGAAGAAAACAACAATAAACAGAACTGATCTCAATCATCTACATGATATTTCATTACATGAAATCTTTGTAGACCAGATGATATATTAATGATGAGAAAAGTACATTTTCATCAGCATCCAGAAATTTGAGATTTTATATGTCTTCGAAACACAGCTGCATATATTAGTGACTTTAATGATGCACGCTCTCACTTACATCCACTCTGAAAAAAATATAGCATTATTTGTCATTCTAATAATCAGTTTGAAATATACAAAGATAGTCAATACAATCCTTATTTACATAATAGTCCACAACTATGATCGTCTCAGATATCCATCAACTCATCGGAAATACACCACTGCTCTTGCTAGATCAAGAAAAAACTTGATTAAAAAAATTTAACATCTATGCAAAACTTGAATACATGAACCCATTTGGTTCTGTCAAAGATAGATTAGCAATGTGATTACTCTACCCACATATTGAAACTATCAAAACAAACAACATGACAGTCTTAGAGTCTTCAAGCGGGAATACTGCAAAAGCAATTGGAGCACTCTGTAGTATGCACGACATCCCATTCCAAACAATTACAAATAGGCTCCATGGTATAGAAACTAAGAAACTACTGCAGATTTTATGAATTGATGTCACAGAAGTATCTTGATATTGAGAATGTCCTGACATTACTGACCCTGATTCTCCACCGGCACAAGTACAAAAACTATGACAAGATCATCCAGATAAATACTTTTTGACTGGTCAGTATACAAGTAAGAATAATCCATGATATCACTATAAAACAACATGACAAGAAATTCATCATGACCTATGATCAGTTGAGTATTTTTTTGCATTTTTATGAACATGCTGATCATCATTTTGAGCTTGATCATACCTTAAAGAGCATGCAGGAACGAAAACTATTGGAATTGTATCATATGAATGACAAATAATACCGTGATGAAGAACAGAAATAGAAACATGGGAAACGTCTATATTTCAATTTGATTTTTATGATGATATAGCAAAAGTATCAATTGACCAAGCGGTTCAATGAAGTATCGATCTGATAAGAAAGTATGGCGTGCTTGCATGACCAACTAGCTGATGAAACTATGCTGCAACAATTGATTACTGTCGCAAACTAGAAGAAGCATGACATCCTTGATGAAATGTAGTATTTATTGCATGTGATAGATTTGAACGATATGTATCATACTATGAAAAGTATGCTCCTTGGATATTTTCTGATGACGCATCAAATCAAGAAAATAACTGAGAATATCAAACAATTACTCCAGCATATATAACAAAACAACAGCTTGAAACAATAAAAGAACCAACCTTACTCATCGACACTAGAGCAACATTTGCGTATCAAAGAAAACATATACCTGGATCGATCAACATACCATTAGAAACCCTTGATGATCTCATCGGTCAATGAGCATTTCTCCCATCAGATAAAAAAATAGTACTCTGCTGTAGATGATGATATTCAAGTACCAAACAATGCAAACAACTTATCTATTCCTGATACGATACATACATCCTACGTTGATGACTCAAAGAACGATTTGCATAACTCTGATACACTTTGACTCCAAGCATGCAAAAAAGAGGTGATAGTATTGCAATAAATACTGAGACTGGTAGCATGTTACGGTTTTA
>SKJI01000037.1 GCA_007115995.1 candidate division SR1 bacterium | reverse complement strand
GAGATGAGTTTTGTCGAACAAGATGATATCTTTGCTGTCGGAGAGTCGTATATTCGCGATATGGTTGCTGCACTTGTTCCAAACAAGCGTATCACTGTCTCGTTTGATCGTATTCCATATCACCAAGCACAAGCGTTGTATGGTTCTGATAAACCAGATTTACGTTTTGGTATGCAGTTTTTTGATCTTTCATCGGTGGTAGCGTCGTGTGGGTTTAGTGTTTTTGCTGACGCAGTTGCTTGATGATGAGTTGTCAAAGCGGTCGTGCTTTCTGATCAGACGATGAGTAGAAAAGAGATCGATGCGATGACAGAAATTGCAAAACAAGCAGGTGCTTGAGGACTTGCATATTTTATCGTACAAGAACAAGACGATGCACTTGCTCCTCATGGTGTTCGTTCTCCAATTGCTAAATTTTTTGAAAAAAATGAACTAGAGGAAATTGTAGGAGCTACTGGAGCAACAATTGGTGATATGATTTTCTTTGGTGCGTGACCTGTATCGTTGGTAAATAAGGTCTTAAATAAGGTAAGATTGGCGTGTAGAGATCAGTATCAGTTAGTTGATCAGAATGCGTTGGCGTTTGCATGGATTACAGATTTTCCGTTTTATGAGTACGATGAAGGTCAAGAGCAATGGGATTTTGGTCATAATCCATTCTCTGCTGTGGTGTGATGAGTAGAAGCGTTGCGTACACAAGATTTTGCAGATGTGCAAACGACGCAGTACGATATGGTGTTGAACGGTTATGAGATTCTTTCATGATCGATTCGTAATCATGATCCAGCGGTGCTTGTCGCTGCGTTTGAAAAAGTGTGATTGTCTGAACGTGATGTCAAAGAACGTTTTGGTGCTATGTATGAAGCGTTCCAGTATGGCGCTCCTCCACATGGTTGATTTGCGTTTGGGTTTGATCGTTTGATGATGATCTTGCTCGATGAGCCGAATATCCGTGAATGTTATGCATTCCCAAAATCATGACGTGCTGAAGATGTAATGATGGGTGCTCCATCGTTTATCGATCAACATCTTCTTGATGAACTGCACGTTGCGGTGATTGACGAAGATGATAATCAACAAGAAGACGATCTAGACGGTTTACATGGTGAAGATGATAACTCATAAAATAAAATACAACTACCTCCTACTCCCCTATTGTTTTTATTCCTTTCGATTATACTCTTATGATTACTAATCGCTTCGTTACTTTCTTTACTGTGCTTACCTTCTCTATAGGTGCAATTGCTTTGTTTAATACTCCATATGCTGCGGCATCGTATAGTGTCCAACCGTGAGATAATGCACTCCTCACCAAGGTATACGATCGTATCGATGAGTTGCTTGAAACAAATCCTGACCGTTTGGTCCGTGTGTATGATAGTATGCACTTGTTACAGATGCGTTATGGATCTAATCCAAAAAGCAACTACTTCCTTACAAAAATAACAGACTACCTTACTGAGAGGTTATATCGTGCAACACACGCTCCGACATTTGTCTGTCTGGCTGATCGTGTTCAATGATCTGACACAGTCACATTACAGTATCGTTTAAGTACTGATCAGTGAACGCTAATCTCATTAAGTAGCGGTGATACAGTCACAGAAATGCCATTGTCTATCGTTTTCAATGCATGAAAAGGTCATATGATCAGTTGAGTAGATGAAGCGGTCTATGGTATGCGTGTTGGAGCTGGAAAATGAGTACTTCTACGTCACCAAGAAGCGTATGGTCCGTTTTATCAATCATTACTGATAGAACTTCCTCGTGCTGTCGTTGCTGAGCTTGTTACTGAACCAGTTACTGTCTGATCGTCTGTGACTATGACCGTGACTGATGCAGAAAATACAGACTCAGTACAACTGACCGGTCGTGTTACTTCACTAAATACTGAAACAGTGACTGTTGATTTCAATGCGCCACTTGCATGAGAAAGTTTACAGTGAATACTGATCGTGGAAGGACTCTTTAAACATTGTACTAATTAACAAAATTTTTGAGTGCTTGTATGTGTTCTTTTGCTTTGAAAGCGATACGAGTCATTACCACATAACATCGACTTCCAACAACAACTCAAATTAGTCCACAGACAATGTGGACTTTTTTTGTGTAGCCGTCTAAACGTTCTTGTAGACTTTCGGTTGCTGACTGATCAAGATCTGGTTGCGGTGTGTTCTCGCTAAGTCGTGATAGTAATCATTGCATTGTCTCTTGTGCTCTGCTCCCAACTGATCAGACAAACTCTTGTCCTTGCAGGAGATACTTATAGAGTGCAATATGAAACTCAACCAGTTGAAAAATAGTTGAATAGACCGACCGACCTATTCGAATCGACATTCCGATAATTGCTACGAGTAACGCTCAACGAAATAATTTTGTAGACATTTTATGCTGGTGTTATAAAAATTTCTGTGACGATATGATTATAGACGTCCATTCCTTGCGGTGTGAGTTTGATTGTGTTCTCGTCGAAGAGTATGTATCATTCTTCAGCAAAATGCGTGCAATGGGTTTTTCGTTCCGGTTCAAGGAGCGATTCATATTGATCGAGCTGTACTGGTTGACCAGTTCTCAATAAAAATAAGATTTTTTCTCGTTGTTGTTCTTGTGGCGAGAGTGGCTCGATGGTTGTTGTGTCTTTGTAGTTTCCAGCAAGATACTCTTTTCGTTTGTGCGTGTTCTTGTAGCGCACAGGACCGTCCGCGTTGTGTTTTTCACTCAGATAGCTGGCGCTATTTATTCCGATTCCAAGGTATGATCATCAATTTCGGTAGACCATATTGTGGATGCTTTCTTGTCCCAAACGTGCAAAGTTTGAGAGTTCGTATCTACGATTTCATCAGTATTCTATAATATTTTTCAAAATATGAAATTCATCGATGATCTGTTCAGGAGTACCGTATTGTTGCTGTATTGCTTTTGCAGTCTGGTGTGCGTCGTTGTACCAGTCGCTTCATGGGAAAAGTTCGAGCGTATACAAAGAAAATCCATCAAACATCTGACTGTCGACGAGCTTGGTAAAAAATTCACGTTTTTCTTTGGTTCGTAATCCTCAATCAGTAAACTTTCAAAAGGCAATAAAATCAGCATTATATGATACATTTGGTTGTTTGAGTTGTTGCATCTCTCTGAAAAAGTTAATCAGGTTGTTGAATCAGTAGTTTCTTTTTGACGCTTTGAGAATTTCATCGTCAAACGTTTGTATTCCGAGACTCCATCTGAGTTTGTAGAGGTTTTTGTAGCGCACTGATGCTTCTTTTATCAGCCCTAAAACCCCATCAAATGGGTCTGGATTGATCTCTACGGTCAACTCTTCGAGAAATTCGCAATCCCATACCTCTAGGAGCGTATCGATCAACGTGAGCAGTCTTTCCTGCCACAACTGGTACGGCGTTCCTCCTCAAATATAAATCGTTCTGATCTGTTCGTGTCCGTACTGCTCATGCAATGCACGCATCTCCTTGATAAGCGCCTGAAGATACTCATCCTTGAGTCCCTCAAGATTCCCCTCCTCTACCTGCTCCTCAGGCAGCACAAAAAAACTACAATACGTACACTTATGACGGCAGAAAGGGATGTGGATGTACAATGATAACATATAAAGGCTTACAACAATAAAAGACACCGCAGAAAACTAACTATAGAGTAATGATCTCTACGGTTTTTTCTATATGAAAAAATCGAAATGGTCCTTTACTCCTTATCTAATTCTTCTTTTGATGTGGTTTCCTCCACATCATGGCAAATGATAGCATTTTTCAGGTGATAGTTTATACGAAGTAAGGGCTATATAGTAAAAAAGCATGCTAGTCATTTCTTTTCAAGGTCAGATTATTTGATGTCGACATTGCATTTTTAATAAAAATATGTATAATATATTGATTTATAACTTTTTATTCTTTTTTACTACCTATTCAGATGCCTGATATAAATAATGACGCGTATTCAATTCCTGAAGATGTGTTAGAACAAAGAAAGAAAAATGTAGATTTGTATTTAGAAGCTAGAAAGAATACGGATCCTAAAATTACAAAAGCAGTACGTGATGCTATTATGGAAAGTGATTCATATAAGGATATTACTGCTAAACGTAAAGCGTTGTGACAAGAAAAGAGTGCTGACAAAAAAAGATGTAATGAACTTCTCACTGAGGAAGAGAAAAATCAAGCTGAAAAAGCTAAGTTAGAGGGTAAACCACAAATTAATAAAGTGGAGTTTGCTGAATCAGAAGAACAAAGTATAGAAAATCTTCCAAATACAGCACAAGCACAAAAAAGAACTGATATGGAAAATTTTGCTGAAGAAAATGACCCATGAAATTTTGAAAAAATTAAGTGATGGCACGCAAAAATTAATGAATTACGTGCTACATGAGCTATATCTGATAGTGCAGAATGAGTTAAAATCAGATGGATTTGAACGCTTGCAAGTACAGCTACTCATAATAGAATTTTGAAAGAGAAATTTGATTGAAAAATTCAAGAAGAATTAGGTTGGACTAATCATTCATGAAATAAATCAGAAGTTTCTACAGTAAGAAAAGATGATTTGGAAATATTCCTAAGCGAAAGTGATGGAGAATTAGTGTCAGGAAACTTTAGAGTGCCATGACAAGATTTTGTTACATGAAATATCTTACCATGGATTGAATATACATTTGGATGAAATCTTGATCAAAATGATAAATTATATATTCTGCAAATGATCAACCCAGACTTATTTACACGATTATGGTTTAATAGCAAAAAGTCAAGTGGTTACCAGGCTATGTTATTGGGTCGTACTGTAAGTATTAGGAACTTCAACACTTTCTATAATGACGATTCTAGATGTGGTCTGTTCCTGGTCTGAAACGCATAGAATATGATGGTATCTTGACTTTCAAAAACATATAGCCCTGACTCAGTTAGGGTTTTTCCTTAGATAAGAAACTGAACAATTATCTCTTTATTCGCATTTTTCGCAAATTTCTTCTGCTTCGCTCCAGAAGCTTCTCATAAGCCGAACGTTGATCAAAATTGATCCGCTCAGTGAACAGCCATACTTTCGTCGCAATTTCCTCGCCCAACTTACTTCGCAACTTTGTTCAACACAAAGATCAAGGATATCAAACATTGTTTTTCGTTTCGCTATGGCTACACTTCAAATAATGATCTGATCATACGATTAGGCGTACTTACAATACATCACTAGAAAAAAAATTATTAATCTTCTAATTCTCTTTAATCTTATGAATATAGAAACAGAAATCAGAAGTTTTATTTCAAAAGAAAAGTTTGATGAGCTTTTAGATTTCTTCAAAAAAAATGCTTCTTTTGAAAAAGAAGATTATCAAGAAACTTTTTATTTTGATTGTGATGAGGATTTAAGAATTCAAAGAAATAATTTTTTTTCGAAGATTTGGATGAAAAAAGGTCAAATTCATGACGACAGCAGAGAAGAAATTGAAATTAAGTTTGATAAAAATGAATTTGAGAAGTTAGAAAAATTATTTCTTTCTTTGGGCTATAATATTGAAATAAAATGGTTTAGAAAAAGATTTAAGTTTAAATGGGATAATATAACTGTTTGTTTAGATTTCACAAAAGGTTATGGTTATATTATAGAACTTGAAAAAATGTGTTCTGAAGATACCAAAGAACAAGAATTTGAAATACTCAAACAGAAACTTAAATCTTTAGATGTAGAAATTACACCCAAAGAAGAATTCAATAAAAAGTTTCTTTATTATAAAGAGAATTGGAAATCTTTAGTTTAGTGCGGTGCGGTTTTATAACTCAAAATTTCTTTTAGAAATTTTGCCACGCTTTGTAGTCTCTCGCTTCGCTCGGGGCGTATTGATGAAGATTCGCAAAAATTCGTTGAGCAAGCATTAGGAGTTAATTTTAAAGACGGAGTTACCAAAAGAGATGGCATTCTTATGAGAAAAGAAATTGTTCCTTTAATCAAAGAAGTGTTAGAGACGGTCAATCTTTCTTAATTGCACTCACCCTCGTATACTCAGTGTCATGTGTACCGTACCTTTCAAGATCATATTGATATTTCTTGATAATTATTTATTGTATGCTTATCTGTATTGTTTCTGTAAGCTCATGTCTGAAATACCTAAGAATTATCAAAAGGCTCTTGATCAACTACAATTATACTTGCAAAAGACTCAAGAAAGTCAGCATGATATTTTGGGTATATTGCAGTCGGATACTAATGAACTTGTAGAGGTTCATACTTTGTGAATGGAACTCATCGAGGAGTCTATTGGATTAGTCACTAATATTACTCAGATATTAGAAGAAAAGCAGCAGCAATGGGCGATTCAACATAGCGACAATGAACATCTTATACAGAAATATAAAAACATTTGGGAGGCAGATTATCAATCTTATATTCAAGATCCACATATACAATACCAACTAGAAGATGAAGAAGCTATACGTAATGAGTTTTATAATATTAAGCTCAAAGAGCTCCAGGCATCATTAGATAGACAATACTATAAAGAGGATCGTTTAATTCAAAAAGCAAAATTGGATATAGATAGACTAGTAGAGATAGGAAAATTTCACCTTATTGCTTACAGAGATCTTGGTAGTGCGTACAACAAACAACACTTTGAAACAATCTATAATCTCTCATCTGCAGCAGAAGATATCGAGAAAATGTTTTCTGCACATATGAGTACCTATTCAACCTTTTTCGGATGACACGGCACTAGCGAGAAGAATGCACAAATAGACGCAGCATTTAGTAAGTCAATGGATATGTTTTATAGAGTAAAATACTGGTGAGAACTCAGAGATACTATTGCTCAACAAATAGATGCTGGCAACTATCTTGAAGCTGTAGAAAATATTAAAAAGTTCCACCCATCGCTCGTCGATATGGTTGACCAACAGATCACATTAGCAGAACATCAACGTCAGAATAACCATTCTGAACGGAAAGATAATCTCAAACTAGCAATAGAATATATGTCGATTGGTCATAAAGATCCAAGTGATGTAAGTTTGAGATTTTGAGATCGATCTGAAGATCATATACAGCAAGATGAAGAACGTAATATTCAAGATAATCATCTCAGATGGCTTGAGCAACTCAAGCATATACGTTCATTAGATAAGGAGTTAGGTGATGCATGTATACAGTCCATAGCTGTAAACCTTACTCTACCAAGTAGCGAACAAGTCTGAGGACACTATATTTCTATTCTATCTCGTATTGCTGAGTTTCAATATCTTTCTGGCGACTCAACATACTCTGATACCTTTGTACTCATCAAACAGCATCTCTCCAACAATGATTTCAACGCTGAATATTACTTTACCTTCATACAATATCTATATAATTGTGGTGGAGATCGAATCGTGCAGGTAGATAAGTGTAGAGTAAAATTTGAATCTTCTCAGGAATTTAGTGATCCTCCTAAGGCACTAGAACAGTTATGAGTATTTGTAGAACACAGTATGTTGCTGTATGATGTGCTAGAAGATCTAGCAGAAAGACAACAATTTCTTGATGATTTGATTGATTTTATTGATACAAGTACTGGCAATATTGCAAGCTACTCTATCATGAATAATGTAAATGATGACACTATCATCAATGATATGTATGTTGCTGTATGAGATCTAGACGGTAAACATACTGAATTTATGAGTCATACACATTTCAAGATCTACAAACCAATTATTAAAAGTCTCTATATACTCTGAAATAACGCATTAGCTCAAAGATTAGAAATGCAAACAGGGATAAGTTTAGAGCTTGATCAAGGCATGGAAACATTTCGAGATGAACATAGATATGACATTAAACCTAGAAAAACATACCCTGAAATTACTAGAGAAAACTTTCAACAAGAGCTGCATAATTTCCATCAACAACTAGATTTTTTCAAACAAAATACTTCCATAGAAGCTGCTGAATCAGCATACCTCGACTTAGCTAACTATGGATTTAGGTTGTGAATTTTCCTCCTCAAAGTAAACCAACAACTCTTTGGAGATCAATACATCACTTTCCTCGAGACTTCAACAAATGACTGAGATCATTAAACTATGATGACACTAAGGGGACTACGGTCTAGTATGCTCTTTAACATCATTAGTTAACAATTGATTTCCCCGTCTATTTTTTGGGTCTTCAAATTGATACTGTGCATGTCTCAATAATGCAAAGTCATTACTAAATAATTTCTTCATATATAACTTGCCCATGCCTTTGGGGCT
>SKJI01000029.1 GCA_007115995.1 candidate division SR1 bacterium | reverse complement strand
TGAGAAACAAACCTAAATTATAAAATACTTCCTTATTAGTTGTGATCCATCCTTAAATCTGTATATTTATGTCAATTTAACTTGAGTTATAACTACTGACATTTCTACTGAGGTTTAACAATAATAACAAGTTTTTGTAGAAAATTGAGAGTATATACTTTCTCTTCTTATCTAACAGGATCACCACTCTCCCCTACGCATACTGTACTGCTCCCACCTTCCTTTCTCTTCCATACTCCTCATTATAGCTACATCAGGTGAAATGATAGTTCATGCATCAATAAAATTGATGTCTATTCTTCGTTCTTTTCACTAATGGAGCATAGCATTTTGGACATGTTTGTGGGTATATAACTGATTTATGAGTTGTTGGTGAAAGACTATTGATAAAATCAAGAAGTGCATCGTTGTGTTTGTCTTTCATGTATGCAAGTTGTTGAAGTAATGCATTGTAATCAAGCATTTTTATACTGTGATTATTGCAGAAATCCTGAGAATCGTGTGAAAAAATTGAAGTCGTAATAAAAATAATTTTATCTTCTGGTTGAAGTCTATGTACTATCGCTCCATAAAACGATCTTACCTCATTGGCTGGTACTTGTTTATTGAGATACTTTTTAATTTGAATATATGCTTTTCTTCAGTTTTTTTCCACAATGAGATCAATTCATTTGTCTTTTAACGGTCTCCGTCATCATTATACTTTTCTTCGTTGCGCTGATTGTAGTATGCTATATCATTGGAGACCATAAATATATCAAACATATCTTTCAAAATCTCTTGGAGATAATTCTCTCAATTTTTGTATGATATGATAGTAATCATCAAGATTTACAATCTTCTTTTCTGTATGATTTGGTATTTCCTTAATAGATGCAATAAATACAATGAGGATGATAACTCATCATAAGATAGTAATAATTTGTAAAAACATTTTCTTAGAGTATAAAGAATAAATCTATAGAGCATCCAATACCTAACATCCTCATAACTGTATTGACAAAATAATAATAATAAATACATTATTTACAAACAATCTTGTTTGAATACTAGATACAACAACCTAGTATGGCACTTTACTTACGTATCTCGCTGATGGACAAACGATTCTATTCGACAGAAATGAAACATATTGCAACGTTGGATAGGTATCTTCCAACGATTTTAAAGCATAGTATTATTTATCGTTTATGATGAGAGCCAGTATGAAGTAGTGCACCAAACGCTCAAGAGCAACTCTATCGTACCTTGTACAATGAGAGAGAGAAATTTGATATACTCTGAGTGACCTGAACGAAGCGGGAGTGATACCAGGTTATGACAAAATTCTGAAAAAACACCTATACACTCTGATTACATGCCGGTATGTATGAGACTGACTCATGAATTGAGCTTTCATTGCAAACGAATCAGTGAGGAGGTTGTTCAATGAAAGCATGACTCTATTGCAATAAAGATTCCTTGGATATTGTAGCATTACGATCTAAAGCAGATCCAATCGTATTCAATAAGCTCCAAACAACCTTGTGAATGTATCCATATACCTGTATGTTTCTTCTCGCGAGTATACTCTGATTTGAAAAACAAAAAAAACAGATTAGGCTGATCAAACAAGAGTATAGCGAATTTGCATACCACAAACAATGAGCAAATATCCCTAAAAAACTTGCGTTGCATCTTCCTTTAGAACACGATCAGTACCGATACTACTGGAAGAAGGATATGTTCCTTGATCATCTTACATCTCTTTCTTCCACTACTCTACACCATCTCGTAGAGTTTCTCAACACACTCGCATCGATCCAACCACGTCATACACCTACAACCAACTTTTTATACGATACCCATGAAGATCTCGCTATCAAATGAGCGCTGATGCATGCATTAAGAACAACCAAAAAACAGTAAAATGCGGGATAATGAGATGATTCTATACGACATTCATACCTTCTTTCTTGAAACTATCACTTGCATTTATTATCATTTTCTATATCAACTATACCTGTCTGGGTCACTAGCTCAGCTGGTTAGAGCAGGGGCCTCTTAAGCCCAAGGTCCTGGGTTCGAATCCCAGGTGACCTATGAATATAATCAGGAGTAGAATAAGGTGAAAAATCAGTACATTGCATACCGTTTCTTTGTATGAGCTGTGCTGATTTTTTTATTATCTAGCAATCTTGCTTTCTGTGAGCATCCTGCTCTGCTTACTGTAGAGTAAAACTAAAGAAAATATCTGCTGTTCATTGATTCTCTGGTATAAATGTTTTGAACATTCATGCAGATGAAAATGGTGTTGAAAATATCTCATGATCATAGATATCTCATGAAATACCTGTTATGAGCGCATGTTCTGGTAGATGTATAATGGTTCTTGTGTCTCGATTTGGACTGGCTCACAAGATATGTTGTTCTCTACTAGTGAGCGTTATCTCATATAATGCTTCAAGTCTTTCTATACGCTCAAAATGTTCTTCAGTAACATTGAGTTTATATGAAATTTTACATGTATATGTTCATTGCGTAAAAGCATCAAAAGAGAAAATATGTTTCTCTGTCTCAGTCAACACATCACGTCATGCTTCATCAAAACACCATACTGTTTTTTCTACAAAATTATCGATTTTATTAAACGAAATATTGCTCTCCCAGATATACATTCTATCAGACTCAAACCTTGTGGTAAAATTATTTCTACGTATAAATCCATGCAACGGTCAAGAAATATCAACAAGATACATATTGATTCGATGATTCTTGCGAATTGTATCAAAATGTTCTACAAGACCAGAAAAAATCTTTGTTCTATTTTTTTCAAAATATATTTGTGATCACTCCAAAAAGTGTTCTTTTTTTCACCATGTTGACTCCCCTCTAATCAAATCTATCGATGCATTTGCAAACTGCCACTCCCATTTCTGTTCTTCAAAATCATCCAATAAAAGATCAAACATATCTGTTGTAAGAAAGACTACTCCTCTAATTCTTTGTCACGGATAGGTTTTTTCATAGAGTGTTTTGATATTTGCTCAGTCATGATACGTAAATCATACTTTATTTGCTCAGATAAAATGAATTTGACGATGTGGTAAAAAATTATCAAGCCATTGAGGCCCAGTAATATAGGTGTTTGGTCTATCAAAATCAGGTAAATAGCTGTCCATGATTTCTATATATGTTGGCATTCATTGGTATATTCTCACCAGTGCAAATGAGCCAAAAAATCATCAATTAGGTCTTGATTCATTGGTGTTTTGTAAGACCACAAGATATGACTGCTCTTGTGTAAATCACAGTAGTGAGTAGATATCATCAGAAAATTGACTTATCTCTTTGAGCATAGGTTTTAATCAATCAAACGTATCTGGCAGCAATCAGAGTATAGCATTATTACTCATTGTCTCCAATAACACTCTGAGATCGTCGCCTGTTAGGTCATAGCTTTCTCCTTGGATGATGCTATCGAGAATAATTCCGCTTTGTGCAAGATTTGGTGATAATCACGCAATAGATACAGATGCAGTTTGTAATGATTCTATCATGCCAGTGAGATCTCTAGCAAAAATACTACTACGAACCAACCCTATAAATTTGACCAAAAAAATACTCAAAACTGTTACGACAACAAGGATAATTACTAATGTTGGACGAAATTGTCTGTATGTAGGAGGATTTGCAAATCAGAACTGCATAACGGAGCAACAAAAGTAAAATATTGATACATAGAAGGTTATATCTCTTTCAAATGATTACCGCAAAACGGACAGTAGTAGTAATCATGAGGCAAGATGGTCATACATCATTGACACTGTTGTGTTACCTCATCTCAGCAATACGGACAAAACTCGTATCCTGTTTCATTCTTCTTGCCACAGCCTGCACAAATAATCTTGTGCTCTTTCTGTGCAATGATTTTTCATCGTGTATCATAACGTTGTACTGGTCTTATAAAAAAATACAATGGCAGTCAGAGTAACGGTGTCAGGAAAACTATACTGATAATGCATCATATCTGAAAATGTAATGCGTTTGTCCTTCGTGAAATATCTTTCGCAACCCAAATGATACTATAAATATAAAATCACATAAACACAATAAATAAAAACAAGAAAAGTTGATAATAGTCAGATCACATAAGAATACTCATGCCTACAATATAGTAGAAGATAAAATTTTTATATCATCTCTAAATTTTTTCATCTCATTGATAAAAAATCAGATTTTAGATGGATGCATAAATGATAATCTCAAAACAACTTCTTTCATTCATGCATTATTTTCTGGTCATGTGCCAATATCAACAATATTTATACCCAAAAATTCAATTTCTTTAAATATCTTGAGCAGCATTCACGGCTTATGCGTTGCCAAAAACGTAAATTCCAAATCATATTTTTTGAACTCTTCTCCAATTCGGTGTGCTTCGAGGAGTTTTTTATATGCAATAGTCTTGAGTGATGTGCAACTCAGTGTGTGAATTTTGATCGCATCTTTTCATGATTTTCAGATAATTTTTTCTCATCTTTTTGGTTTACATTCTGGACAAAGTACGATATCCTTGATCACATTTCCATCAATGAGTATACCATGATCTGAAATAACAGATGCAAGGGTACTAGTATGTTCATTTTTTTGTTGTGTGGTTTTACTTTTTTTGTTTGTCTCTTCAAATTCTACATCAGGATAATTTTCTCTAATAAATTTTGTCATCGTGATTTGTTTATCACGAAGTTTATAGAGTATTTTTTCGAGTTCTTCATGCTGATAACGCTTGGAGAGCACGTCTCATTTAGCTCCAAAAGGTGGCAGTTTAAACTCTTTGAGTTTTTTATTGAGCTTTGCTATAACCTGTTTCATAATAGTTTCTTTTTCTGCATTTCTCAAGCATCTCAAGAGTTTATTTTTTGCTGATGGTGTGTGCAAGAAACGTACCCAAGAATTGTTTGCAGTATACTTTCCCTTAAAGGTTTCTATAGAGACAATATCTCCTGTTTTGATTTGATAATCAATTGGCACGATATTTCCATTTATAAAGGCGTTCTTAAATTTCAATCCAATATTTGTATGCACTCTAAATGCAAAATCCAGTACTGTGCTTCACTGAGGTAGTTCAAGTACGTCTCCTTTTGGGGTGTACACAAAGATGTTTTTTTGAAGAATTTCAATATCTAACTCTTTCTTAAACGATTCCTGATCGTTTACTTTAGAGTATTTTTTGACGATTTCTTGGAGTCTTTTGATCCATTCTCATTGTGCATTGGAGACATTATCTTGTGTTTCATCAGAATAGACATAATGTGCTGCTACTCAGTAGTTTGCTACCTTATCCATTTTTTTGGTTCTTACTTGAATTTCTATTGGAAAATCAAACATTCATAATACCGTTGTATGGAGGCTTTTATAGCCATTGGGTTTGGGTAGTGCTATATAATCTTTCATTTTCGAAAAAATAGGTGTATAGTGCTTGTGAATAATTCATAGTATTGTATAACAGTCAGTCACCGTATTCGTCAATATTCTAAATGCCAAAATATCCATAATTTTTGCAAGATCAAAATCATATTTTCACATTTTCTTTCGTATTCTATAAGGACTTTTGAGTCTTCAGATAATTTTTTCATAGGCTATTCATTCTTCTTTGCACAGCATCTCCAAGCGATAAATTCAAGCATCCTTGTACATCTCAGCATTTCAATACTGTTTGATAACGTGCGAGGCAATTTTTTTATATTCTCTTGGATGTAAGACAGAAAACGCACCATTTTCCAAATATCATTGAAACTCATACAGTCACAGTCTTTTTGCTATTGGCACAAAAATTTTTAAAGTTTCTTCTGCGATTCTTGTTTGTTTTTCTTTTTTGGGATGAAAATGTAACGTTTGAATATTATGGATACGATCTGCTAGCTTAATAATAATAACTCTGAGATCACTTGCCATAGCCATAAAGGTTTTTTTGAGCGTTTCAATTTGTCTATCTTCTCATCTATATCTTACTTTAGAAACTTTGACTAATCATTCACATAAAACAGCTACTTCTTCTCCATAACGTTCATACACATCCTCATAGGTTACATCAGTATCTTCTATAAGATCATGCATCAGTGCAGCCTTGATTGATGGTAAGTCAGGAGAAACTGATGATAAAAAACCCAATACTCTAACGGGATGAATGATATATGGTTCTCACGAGAGTCTTTTGACTCATTTATGGAATGAATATGTGTACTCATATACCTCTCTTACTTCGTCTTTTTCAGACTCAGTGAGATAGTCCAATGTGTCTAATATTTCCTCAAGTTCTTCTTGTGGGTTATCAGTAAAATTACTGACATAACTTATAAATGATTGAATTTTTCAAATATCCATACCTTCTATTGCACTTTAAGTAAAGAAGTGTAGTATATATTCTATACGTCTTATAAGTGTACTGATAGTTGTTTTAGTTGCAAGTGTTGCTATGGAAAGTTATATACATACAGTTGTCATTGCTTTTGGATGAATGCTGGCATTGCTGTCACTTTTGCTGTGACTAGAGAGAATGATCAGAATCATTATGGCAAACTACCTTATTTCAAGTATACTTTTATGAGTAGGTAATTTTGTAGAACTTATTGTCCAACGTTTACTCATAGGTGACTCAGCTGAAAGACGAGTTGACTGATTACAAAATCGAATTTGAAGATTTCTCGTCGCATGAAAACCAACATTGTTGTTGACCATTTATTTTGTTTTGCTTTTGGTATTGGTAACAAAATCACATATTGGTATATGAAAAGTGAAAAATGAAGCACTGAGATTTATTCTTACTCTTGTTTTTTTGCCATGTACGATAATTAGTATAGCATTTTCTATAGCGCTTGCTATATTTTGAAATCAAGTCATTAATCTTACTGAACTACAGGACTTAGCAATGTATGTGTGAGAGTATCCTGCATTATATAATTTTGTTATGTTGACACCATTATGGATTATCCTTCCATGACTTGTCACAGTAATTGTTGCATGATTTGCCCTAAGAAAAGATGATACAGCAGTCAAAAAAGAATTTGTGCTAGATTTTGATGATGATTGAGATGATGAAATAGAGAGAAGATGACCTTAGAGTATTACTTGTATGCACAGAATACAGACTGAACTGTGCAGTAGTTCAACAATAAATATATATAATCTCATTTTGGCTTGTTTTATAGAAAGATATTACTATACTCGCAAAGTTTTTACCTTATAATATCTATGTAGTAATGGAACAAACAGTCGTTATTCTTAAACCAGATTGTGTTGTAAGATGATTGATATGAAATGTTATACAAAGATACGAATCTTTGGGTTTACGCTTAATAGCATCAAGTATGGAAAATCTCACTGAGGATCTTCTCAAGGAACATTATGCACACTTAGCTGATAAACCATTTTTTCCTAAAATTGTCTCGTATATGACCTCTGCACCAGTTATGGTACAGTTATGGGAATGAGAAAATGCTGTTGCCGCAGTAAGAAAAGCAAATTGAGCAACAAATCCTGCAGAAGCTACACCATGAACAGTGAGATGAGATTACGCATTAACAATCGATAATAATATTGTCCATGCTTCTGAAAATCTTGAAGATGCACGTGCAGAAAAAGAAAGATTCTTTTCTTGAATTTCTGTTGTTCAGTATACGTAATTATAGTGCGAGCAGTATCTCCATAACTTTTATTTAATTACCTTATATTCTTATGGCAAAAGCTTGAATTCATCCAACATATAATAATAATGTTGAAGTTATTTGTATATGTTGAAACACCTTTACTGTTTCTTCTTCTGTAGCATGACCTATCAAAGTAGAAAGTTGTCCTGCATGTCATCCAACATACACTGGAAAGAAAGAAACAAAGATTGTGAAATGAAGAATAGAAAAATTCTTAGAGAAGCAAAAGAGAATCGATGCTATGCAATCTAAATAGTTTTACTCATAGAGTTTATCATGTCTATCAAAGAGTCTATTATTAGATCATATCTTCAAGACGAAGAAGTCTATGAGTTTATCTGACATGATATTACTGTCTATATTAAAATTATTCTTGGATACGTCTCATTAATAGCTGTGCTTGTTCTTTTATGGTGGTGATTAGAAGCAACCATTTGATCGTCAGTCTATTCAAAATACACTTTTTCAGTCTTGCTTATTGGTTTATACTGAAAATGAACAGTAGATATTCTAGACAGATACTTAGATGCATTACTGATTACAAACATGTGATTATTATTATTTACTTGGGATTGACTCTTCAAACAAACAGTTGTTAATATGCAGTGGGTTTCTACAGAAACAATTATGTATGAGCAACAAACATTTCGAGATACACTCTTCAAAAAGTGAGATATAAAAATAACAGTCGAAGATAATGCATACTCATTTAAAGATGCAAATAGACCAGCAGAAAAGGTAAGCTATATAATCAATCGAAAACAAAAAATTCTCTGAAGACATCATTACTCAGAGAACGAAATACTCCCTGAATGAAAAGATAAGTATGAGTTACTTGTTGAAGCACTTGGAGAAGCAGTCAGTGAATATGTTGAAAAAAAACAATCAAGACTGTAGAGTAACTCATCAATCATCGCAGTATGATAAATCTGCAATAGTCTGTAAGATATCTAAATTTAGTATTTACTTTTATAAAATATATTATTACGCATATGGTATACTGAACAATTAGTGCAATTAGAGGTATAGTTGTTGATGTAAAATTTACTGATGCAGTACCGTCTATTTATGATGCTCTTCGTGTTGTTGAAAAAAACGCTAACGATCAAGAAGTTGTTATTGAGGTGTTACAACAATTGGAAGATTGATATGTAAGATGAATTGCGATGAACGCAACTGATTGATTAAAAAGATGAGACAAAGTAGAATCTACCTGATCGCCAATTACTGTACCTGTTTGACCACAAGTATTGTGACATATGTTTGATGTATTATGAAAAAACATTGATGAACAAGAACAAGTTGTATGAGAAGAAAACTGGCCGATACACCGTAGAGCACCAGAGTTTGAAGATCTTTCTACATATGCTGAAACACTCGTCACATGAATAAAAGTAATTGATCTCTTAGCTCCAGTACTAAAATGATGAAAGGTCTGACTGTTTGGTTGAGCATGAGTATGAAAAACTGTGATTATACAAGAATTAATTAACAATATAGCGAAAGCTCACGGTTGAGTATCAGTTTTTTGTTGAGTGTGAGAAAGAACAAGAGAATGAAATGATCTGTATCATGAGATGCTTGACGCTTGAGTAATGGATAAAACAGCAATGGTTTTTGGTCAAATGAATGAACCTCCTGGACCAAGAGCAAGAGTTGCACTTTCTGGACTAACAATGGCTGAGTATTTTAGAGACAAAGAACAAAAAGATGTCTTAGTGTTTGTTGATAATATTTTTAGATTCACACAAGCAGGTGCAGAAGTATCAGCTCTTTTGGGAAGAATTCCATCAGCTGTATGATACCAACCTACACTTGCATCTGAGATGTGAGCACTACAAGAAAGAATTACATCAACACAACATTGATCAATCACCTCATTCCAAGCGGTCTACGTGCCAGCTGATGATCTTACTGATCCAGCGCCTGCAAATACGTTTGCTCATTTGGATTCAACAGTTGTTCTTAATAGAGCTATTGCTGAAAAATGAATCTATCCAGCTGTAGATCCATTGGATAGTACTTCAACTATTTTGGATAAAGATATTGTTGGAGAGAAGCACTATACAGTTGCAAAGGCTACACAACAGATTCTCCAAAGATATAAAGAGTTGCAAGATATTATTGCTATTTTGTGAATGGATGAGCTTTCATTTGATGATAAACAGCTTGTCTATAGAGCGAGAAAAATAGAGAAATTCTTTTCGCAACCATTTCATGTTGCTGAACAGTTTACATGATTCCCATGAGTCTTTGTTGAGATTGATGATACCGTCCGCTCATTTGAGATGTTAATACAATGAGAATGTGATCATATTCCAGAAGAGTTCTTTATGTACAAAGCATGAATAGACGAAGTTATTAAGGCATACAAAGAACACAAAGCAGCTCAATAATTTTTTATTATTTTCTATGAGTAATGAATCCATTTACTATTCTTCGAGTAGAAATCATCAAACGCCCAATTTTTAATATTCTTGTGGTAATGCTCGCAGTATTTTGATGAAATTTATGACGAGCAATTATATGATTAACATTGATTATTAGGCTCCTCTTGATAAAAAGTTCTGCAGCTGCTGCGAATATGCAATGATCGATGTGAGCATTGCAACCTAAAATGCAAGAAATACAAGAAAAATATGCTGATGATCCCCAACGTATGTCACAAGAAATGATGAATCTTTTTAAGACATCATGATGATGACCACTCAAATGATGCCTCACAATGATTGTTCAAATACCGGTCTTTCTCTGATTGTTTTTTACCGTAAGAGATATAGCACTCTGAACTGTTTCTACATCAATATATTCGTTCTTATATAATAAATTTTCTGTTGACTTTGAAGCTATAAATACGTTATTTTATGGTATTGACCTCATTGCAACAAATAATATACTCTTAACTGTGCTTGCAGCGTGACTTATGTATATTCAAATGAAATTTACAACTATGGTAAAGCCTATGAAAGCACCGTCATTATGATGACTTTGATGAGCTAATATGCCTAACATGTGAAATATGATGTGATATATGAACATATTTTTTGTGATAATGATGTGATGATTTGTATGGACTATGCCTTGAGCAATTTGAATATATATTATCACGACAACATTATTTTGAGTTGCCCAAATGGCTTACCAATATCGCTCCCTCCTTCGTGCTAAATATCTTGCTCGAAGATGAAATCCAGAAATTATAGAATGATCAGAAGAATAATGCATATTAAACCACTGACGCCTCAGCACATTGATCGTTTTTGAGTATCGTTACACAAGACCTATCAAGCGCTTGTAACAACACCTAAAGTTTCTTTGGATGCAATGAAAAAAACATTTCTTTTAATGCAGGAACAAGGCATTCATGTCTTAGAAGCTTTTAGTTCAGATACTTCACAGTCTGATTGTTGTATATGTTGAGTAGTTAGTATACTGCTCGAACATAAACTGATTAGATGATGAGTCATAGCAGCGCATATTGAAGATCTTGCAGTAGATGAAAGTTTTCAATGACAGTGAATATGAACTGCTCTTTTACAACAAGCAATACGCTATGCTCAAGAGAACAGCGCATATATATCTCATTTTTTATAACATAATAGTGTTTTATGGCCGATATTCAGGACTATCTAAAAAAGAAACTTAACAATGAGCAATATGAAGCTGCATCATATATAACGTGAAACAGTCTTATTCTTGCATGAGCATGATCCTGAAAAACGAGGACACTAACCTACAAAATAGCGAACCTAATTGTAGCATATTGAGTAAAGCCTGATCGTATTTTGGCAGTAACGTTTACGAACAAGGCTGCTAATGAAATGAAAGAAAGACTTGTTGAAATCTTAGATGATTTAGAAAGCTCGTACAAGCCACGAGATTTTCAGCGAACATGAACTTTTCATAGTATTTTTCTTAAAATTCTCAAGCAAGACATAGAACTCTTATGAAAAAAATACACCAGTTGATTTACTGTGTACGATGCATCTGATTCTTGATCGTTACTGAAGAAACTTATTAAAGACACATGAATGCAAGATCGTTTGGAATATAGAGAAGTTAAAAGATTTATAAGTCTTTGGAAGAATAAGTGATGGTTGCCAGAACAAGCATGACTCCACTGCTCTTCACAAATGGAAGAACGAGCAAGTGTTCTTTATACAAAATATCAAGATGCACTCGAAAGCTCAAATGCATTGGATTTTGATGATCTCTTATTACTGAGTAAAATACTTTTTGATACACAACAAGCATGTAAAGAAAAACGACAACAACAATTTGAGCATATTTTAGTAGATGAGGCTCAGGATACCAATACAATTCAATTTGAATTAATGAAACAGATTGCTTCTAGTGATGCTACCATTACGTTTATTGGTGATGATTATCAGAGTATATATCGTTGGCGTTGAGCAGTTATGGATAATTTTTTGAATCTCAGACAACGATGGCCATCAATAAAAATTTTTAAGCTTCAAATGAATTATAGATCAAAGCCTCATATTGTCACAGCCTGAAATGCAGTTATCCAACAAAACAAAAAACAATATGACAAAGAACTAATAGCTCATAGAAATTGAGAAGATACAATTCGTATTTTTACTTTTGCAGATGAGATTGATGAAGCTCAGCAGATTATTGAGCTTATTACGAAGATTAAGGAAGAACAGAATAAACAATGGTCTGATTTTACTATTTTATATAGAACAAACGCACAATCTAGCCCATTTGAACAAATTTTATTAACAGAATGAATTCCGTATAGTGTGTTATGAGCATTTAAGTTTTTTGAAAGAGTTGAAATAAAGGACATGATTTCATATATCAGATTTCTTATCAACCCCAAAGATTCACTTGCTCTCCAAAGAATTATCAATACTCCAAATAGAAAAATTTGAAAAACATCTCTAGAACAGCTTGAGCAAGTCGCACAGCAACAATGTATCTCATTTGCTGAACTAGTAACAAGTATTGATAGTTATGCTCACTATTTACCTTCAGCAGTACAAAGTAAAGTAAAACAGTTTCAAACTATTATACAGACACTTCTAGGGTTAGTACCGATGTTGTCACCAGGGCAGCTGCTTGAGCAAATAGTCGAGGGAGTGCGTTATAACGAGTATATTACTAAGACTGACTGAAAAGAGAAAGCTGAGGAAAGAATGGAAAATATTTGACAGCTTATTAATATTGCTTATAAGTACAATGATGTGTGAGTATGAGCATTAACTGAATTTATTGATGAAGTCTCTTTAATGAGCTCTTTTGAAGACAAGCAAGTTGGTGAACAAAATGATCTTATTAGACTAATGAGTGTTCATGCATCAAAGGGATTAGAATTTCCTTATGTATTTTTGGTGTGAGTTGAAGAGTGAGTATTTCCTTTGCCCAAAGCTAAGTTTGATGATGCAGAACTTGAAGAAGAACGTAGATGAATGTATGTAGCTATAACAAGGGCAAAAGATCATCTCTTTATCTCATATGCTCACTCCAGACAGCAGCGATGACAGATAAAATATAATCCTCCATCTAGATTTATAGAAGAAATTCCTAAAGAAATTAAAAAGCATTATGATATGCAAAAACCTACTGATAGATGAAATACAACACAGTTTGATGAGTGAGATACAGTAACACATAAGCTGTTTGGTAGATGAGTTATTATGGAAAATCGATGAAATACCGTTATTGTAAGATTTGAGAATAGTAAATTTGGTGTAAGAAAAATGGAGCCTAAATGGCTCAAAGTTGGATAATAGGTTTATTTATAAAATAAGGTTTTCCATACAAAATCCTTAAAGACTTTTCGTAGTCAGGTAATTTTTTGTCATTTGTGCAGTGAGTATTCCGTATAGAGAATATGGACTGGCACCTCTGTGTAGTTGAGTTTATTCTCTGCAATAATATATTCTATTTCTGATGCATGAGCCATACGGTTGAGGGTGATCTGTAATGATGGTAGTGCTGATGCTTTGATCATACGAAATCAGTTATGGGTATCTGTCAGACGTAATCAAACGAAATATCTCATAAATAGACGAGCAAAATATTTCATTACTTTTCTCAAAAGTGGAATATTTTCTTCTTTTCATAGGTATCTTGATCATAAAGCTATATCAAGCTGTTGATTATTATGAAACGCTTGTAATAAAACTGGTATATCAGAAAGCTGCATTTGTCAGTCTGCATCAAAATGAACTGCATATCTACAATCATGACAGTATTGTTGAATATATTGTGATCATGTTTCAAGTGCTGCCCCTTGTCACAAATTATATGGATGTTTAAGTAATACAAAACTTCCTTTATAGTCATTTTTTTGTGTTAGTGGCGTGAAATCAGCACTATTGTTACCATCATCTACACAAACAACTCAATATCATGCATTAAGTGCACTACTCACTGTTTCCAATGCTGTGTTATCTTCTCAATAACAAGGAATAATCAAAATAATATCCTTTTGGCCTATAGTTCATTGTGCATGGGTAAGACTATGAGCTCTTGCAAGTGCTGTTGTAGCAAGTTCTCTTTTATGTATTTGATTAAGGAGATCGAAATAAAAATAGAATAATGAGATAATTCCTATATATACAATTAAATCTGCTCATCTTGCGACACCAAAAAAATTTCAAAATCTATCTAAAAATGTATGATTAAATGCAAATAATACAATAAATAACGATCCTAGAAAAAACACAAGAAAGTGAATAATGGTAAATTTCTTTCTTTGATACAAATCAATAGCAACAAGGAGGAAAACAAACCCTGCTACTGAAAGAATAATTTGCAATAATGTCATGCTTTATAGTATTAGAATAAAGAAAATGCATACTTATTTCTCTTCTTGAGAAACGATCGTGACTGTATAAATCTTGTCCGTTGTTTCAACTTGTATTTGTTCTCATTTTTTTAGATTCTTTAATGCCTTTCTTCAAAGTATCGTTTCTTCCTTTTTGAGTAATGCATATCATAGAGCAAGAATATTATCAATTGATACTGTTTTGATAAGAGTGTAAAATTTTTCTACATTATGTTGTAATCTAGTATAGTGCTCTCTTACTAAATTTCCAATACTTGTATGGATGTTTAGTAATTTTTGCTCTATATATGAGTACTTTTCAAGAAGCATTGTAGCTGCCTCACTTGGAGTTTTACAAGATCTATACGCTATTTCATCAAGGAGGGACCTGTCATTTGTATGTCATATTGCGACAATCACTGGTAGTGAAGCTTGGGCAACTTTATAGACTATTTTTTCATTATTTTGTCGCATAAATCATTCAGATCAGCCTCATCATCTCAATATAATTACACAATCAAAGCATTCAGTTGCTGTTTGCTGCTGTTCAATGGTTTCAAGTGCATTTGCAACAGAATTTATTGCTTTGTCACCCTCAACATATGCTGAAAATAAGGTTGGAACTATTGGATATGGATAATCTTTGAGAATACTCATGAAATCCTTTAATCATTGAGATGTTTCAGATGAAATTAGTGCGATATTTTTCGGCAAGAGCGGAAGTGTTTTTATCTTATTAGCTTGGTAGAGATTTTTTTTCTTGAGGGTTGTTACTAGATCTTGTAAGGCGTTTTGTTGTACTCATTGTTCATACTGTTTTGAGAATCATATAATAGAAATACTCAGTCACCATTGTACACTATATGAGACATATCACTGTATAAGTATTTCTTTTCAAGTAATAGTATGAAGCGTGTTATTAGTATTATCTAAAAACGTATCAAGAATTTTGCTCTTTCGTATAATTCACGTTATTTTTGTTTTGACTGCTCATAATCAATCATACTCAAAGAGATCGAGGTAATATCTATTCTTATATGGCTTAATCGATCAAAGATCAGCTTTCACCCAAAATAAAAAATCATCAAATAGCTGATGAATTGATCATTCAATAATATTTGCAAGCGCTGATAATGAATATATTGTTGACTTTTCCATATTAATTTACTGTATTGAAGAGTTGTTTTCTTGCAAGAGAATAATAGACTTGCATTGTTGACACTTATCATTACGCTCTTATTTAATATAATCATTTTGCATTTTATACTCATGAACTCCAAACGCCAAAAAACGTTACTATGAGTACTCATTATTCTTATACTTATAACTCTATGAGTATACTCTTTTCAACTAGATACAACAATTTCATTGCTATGAACTCCTCGTCTTCAATCAAACTCTTTTCTACGTTTCTTTTATGAATTATGACATGAAAAAAATAAAACTCTTTATATAGATGCAACAATAGACTGATTGTTTTTATGAAAAGATTGAGTACTGTCGGATACAAATAATACTCTTACACTCACATATAATTGAAATTTTCATTTGGATTATAGCGAGTATCGAGAACAATGAATACATCAGATTGCTCTCTTTCACGAGCAATTTACTCATAATATCCTCAATTATTGATTATTAAGTGATATCTCAATAAGTAGCCATTATAAGGATAATGATGTGTATGTAACAATTGATACATTTTCTGTTCATCAACCTTTAGAAGTAATTGATACAGTACTGCTCTGGCAATGATTACTTAATAGCTTTTTAGGAAGAACCATAAAGATAGAAGAGAGCCTGCTCTCTCCAATGGCAATGATAGAACAATCTACAAAAAATATACGCTTATTGGAACTCACACGTGATGAACAATATATTGAAATTCAATGAACAAGTTTTGATTTTAGTTGAACATACAACATAGCTACTGATGTTCTATCTTGATGATTTACTGTACCATTTTATAATTTTACGTGATCATTGCAGTATATCAATAATGATGTTTGAACTCTGCTTATTTTATGAGATGATCTTTGATTATGATCAATAAAGCAGTTTACATGAACGTTTCATTTTCCACAAAGAAATACTTTAGAGCTTACTTGAATCTTGTATCATACTTGAGGAAATATGGAAATCACTGTAAACATTCGTTATCGTAACCAATCAATTTGGTCTCAACTTGTTTGACTCTTTCAGTCATGACAGAATGAAATTCCACAGCATACTATAACATGGAGAACAATTTATCAAAATTTTTTTGCTCCCCTTCCTGAAGAAGGAGCATGAGATGCTGATTATCAGTAAAATACCTGCTCTAATAAGCATAGAGTATTGTATTATGTACTCAAAAGTATTTAGCATAGAGGTTCTATAGACTGTCATGATGGTGTATCTATCAGTAGCCATCATTGCTTTTTTGCTTCTTCTCTTAATCTATCTGCGAGCGCGTAATCTTTGTTATTTTTTGCTGTAAGACGTTTTTGTGCAAGCAGTTCTATCTCTTCAGGAATTGATACAGGATTTACTTGTAGTCATTTTTTGACTCCTTCAATGATTCCACAACTAAAAAGACTCATATCTAGTGTAAGTATTGCTTCAATACATTCTTTGTTTGGATTGTTTTTAATACGATCAAATATCTCACTCAAAAGTTGTGGCGTTGCAAGATCATCACAGAGTATTGTGACTAAGTGTTGATAGTATTTATTTGTTTGCACGGTCATATTTGTATCAAAGACACAAGGTGTTTGCTCAGTACGATAATAATCAACGATTTTTTTGATGAGTCATTTTCTTGCTTTTGCTGCGGCATCAAGTCTTTCTCGTGTAAAATCATGAAACGATCTATATTGTGCTTGAAGATAGAAAAATCTCATATCCTCTCAAGTATATCAACGTTCAATAACATCATCCATAAGAGCTATATTACCAGTAGACTTTGCAATCTTTTGATTATTCATCATCAACCATTGGTAATGAAACCAGTACTTAACTCGTGGTGATGTTGAAGTAAATGCCTCAGATTGAGCAATTTCATTTGTATGATGAACAGGAATATGTTCCATTCATCATGTATGTATATCAAACTGTTCACCTAAATATGCAATTGCCATTGCACTACACTCTATGTGTCGTCAAGGAAATCAAACTCATCGTGGACTTTCTCGTTCCATATCTCTTTTCTTCCCAGTCAGATTAAATTTCCATAATGCGAAGTCGGTTGGATTTTTCTTTTCAGTTCATTTGATTCTTGCTCATTGGTGAATTCCATCGAGGTGCTCTTCACACAACAAACAGCCATAATTTTCTATGCGTGATGTATCCATATAGACACCATCACTTGGTATAATATAAGTGAGTCATTGTTCCTCAAATTTTTTTATCATAGTAATTTGTTCCTGAATATGTTCTGTCGCATAGGTCATAAGAATAGCATTGCTCGATCGATCTTCTTGTTTAGTTGTTGTAGTAATATGTAGTAGATCAAGATCTTTATAGTATAATCATGCATATTTTTTTGCGACATCCCGTGCGCTTACTCATTCTAAACGTGCTCATTTTTCCATACGATCTTCTCATTGACTAGCATCTCACTCATTATCTCCCGTTAAATGTCATACATCTGTAACATTCATAACATGCATAACCTCATATCAGCATATATGATGTAAGACACGTCTTAAAAAATCAACATAAAATGCAGCTCTAAGATTTCATAAATGTTGTCTAGAGTATACTGTTGGTCAACAACTGTATACACGAACTTCATTTTTTTTTATTGGGACAAAACGTTCTTTCTTTTGTGTAGCTGTATTATAGAGTGTTAGTTGTGGATAATGCATTCTTCCTGAATTTTTGTGTAATAAATATTTGCTACTGTCGTATATGATTGTTGCTGGACAGTAAATTCTTCAACAGTGAGTGCTTGCAAGCTATCTCTTGCACGACGAATTCTACTAATATCTCTTTCTTCTAAACATCAAACAAAATTTTCAGCAGTTGAAATAATAGAATCAAATGTTTGTACCAGTTGTCTTTGTTGTAAGATCTCACTTCATGTTCATCTTGTTCGTTGAAGATATTTAATTTGAATATTTTGCATAACACTTTCAATTCAGTTAAATAATGATAATCTTTCTGCAGGATTATTTTGAATATACGATCGTGAGAATAAAAGTAATCACACTCAAATGAAAAATTCTATAATATTCATTGGGAGTTTTTTTATTCTATTTGTATATCATGTCTGTAATGCTTCTATTTTATCGCTTTCTTGGCGTGTTGATTGTACATCTACTGATGTATTTTTGTTTTGGAGACCATTTGAAGCAGAGTATCATTTTCGTTTCATAAATGAACAGTAAGAAATAAACTATTCCAAGACAAGTAACTGTCAAGGTGATAACACTTTAGGAACTCAATAGTTATTGAGCATAACTTCTCTTGCAAAGGCTACTGGATCAGCTGTAATGTCGGGCCATGTATTATAGTGAATTGGTACTATATACTGTGATTTGAGCATTGATGCTGCTCTCACAGCGTCAGTAACTCACATAGTATATCTATCTCATATAGGAAGAAAAGCACAACTCAGTGTTTCGTACTCTCAGAGTAGTTTATACTCAACAGTGAGTCAGCTGTCTCCTGCGTGAAAAATAGTATGCTCATCTAGATATACTAAGACTCAGGCAGCAGTTGATCATGGGATCATTGATCATCAACTATGGAGTGCTGCTGTGAATTTAACGCGCAGATAATCTGTATATGAAACAACTCATCATATTCATTGTTCAGAGATCTCTTGGACTCATTGATCTTTTGCCCATAACGCTATCTCATACGTAGTGATGAGTTGTGCTCATGTGTTTTTACAAAGATTAATAGTATCTCATACATGATCTTCATGTCAGTGTGTCACGATAATATAATTTGGCTTATTGTTGCAAGCATCGTCAAATGAGAGGGAACATTTCGGATTATTGGTAATAAATGGATCTATATAGATTCTACAATCCTGTGCAATAATTTCTATAAATGAGTGTCCGTGATAACGTAATTCTATCATAATATCGCTTAAAAACTTTCTAAAAATTTATCTTTGACTGCTATGGTAGAGATCTTATTATGCGCAGTTCTATAAATTTCTCTCAGATCTTTATATAACACTAGGCCAATAACCTCTCTGATAGTGGCCCATTTGTACATTCATAAAAATCACTCATTTTTTTGGATTGTTACATTGTCTCTATCTCCTGTATAGTGCATAAGAAAAAACGTTATATCTTTGTCTATTCAGAGTTCTCACTGATTATTGTATAACTGCAGAGAGAGTGTGTCGATCTTATCCTTGATTTGTAAATGCTGAGCATCCAATCACGTTTCTTCACTAACTTCTCTCATTGCAGCTTGTTCTTTGGTTTCTCAAGGATTGATTTTTCATTTTGGTGCTATTCGTTCGACTTTTTTGGACAGAGCATGTCTTTTTATAAGGAGATATTTAGGAGTATCATTGTCTATATAATAAACAATTCCTCAAGCACTTTGGATTTTGTCAACCATGTAGATAAGCAAAAAATAAAATTAGTTTGTGTTCGCATCTTTATTGCGAAGGTATTGAACAAAAGATCATAAAACTGGTCAGAGAAACTTAGTGGTTTGATTAAGTAATGGCCCTTGGACATACTCTGCTGCCGCATGTTTGTTTACAGCTGCATGCTCTTCGAGGAGTTTTTGATAGTAGCTTCTTCATGCATTATAAAGCGTTGCAACAACATTATTAAGTAGTCATGACAATTGTTTTTCGATTTCATTATTTCATGAAGGATTTTCAATTGATTTGTTCTTAGTTTTTTCTGCTCATGTAGCAATTTTTTCAATAAGCAAAGTAAATTCTTTTTTGACTGCAAATGTAAGTTCTACATTATGTTTAATTTTTCATACAAGGAGATCGAGCAAATCGCTTATGTTTTCATTTGTTTGTTCAGGAGACTGAGCAAGAATATTTTGCTCTTTCAGCAGATCTCTTAATAAGTTATCAAGATATTTTTTGGTTTCTTGCTGTAGAGTATCTTTTGAAGATTCAATATTCTTACTGTTTTTTATTGATTCCATAGTTTCTTAATCAATTATCATAAAAATGAGTTCATAAATTTTTTGAGTATCGTTACGTTTTTTTTATGATCAACTCTGGATGGTCATAATACACAAAGCATTGCATCATATGAGTTTACTAAAATTTTTGTATATAAGGCTGATATCAACTTTTCATCACTTTCTATAAATGAATAATAGATTTTTCAATGTTTGAGCATTTTTGTGTCTAATTCAGGAATAATGTGCTTATGCTCAATAAAATCAATGAGATATTTGGTTGTTTCAACATCAGATAAAAGATTTTCTTTTAATAAGTTGTTGATTCAAAGATAGTAATACTCGTCTTCTTTAAGAAATCATACTACTGCTCAATCCATCCATTCTCATAAGGTCTCTACAATAGACCTTAAATCATTTCTAGCATAATCAACATCAAATGCCATCTCGTCAAATTGTTCGTTTCATTCTTGTGAGACGAGCAGAATTGAATCTATATAGTTAGATAATCATTCTTTTGTAGGGACTCTTCAAGCACTATTATAAGGTTGATAGAGTAATCATTCTTGCTCTAGCAGATTAAGATACTTTCTTAGTGTAGAAGGTGCATAATCTGTACTATCGAGTGTATGCAAAAATTTCGATCAAATAGGTTCTCATTTATCGATATAATGTTCAATAACAATTCATAAGAGTTTTTTTAGTTTATCTTCTTTCATTGTTTATATAATAGCATTTTATAAGCTCTTTGCAAGAGTTTGATAAAGATTTCTGTATTATTGAAACTCTAAGAAGCGCTGAGTAATAAATATTTACTCTTGTCTTTCTACTATACTCCACTACATTATAAAACAATAAAGAATTTAATAGGTAGATCTATCAGATGATAAAACAATCAATATGATTATGACAGACATTTACTGATTCGTATACACAAAGGCCAAGTAATTTTAATGATTTTATTGGTCAAGATGCAATCAAACAGACACTCAATACAGCCATTCAGAGTGCATCAATAAATGGCCATGCTTTGTGACATATTCTCTTTTGTGGTCAAAGCTGATACTGAAAAACAACATTAGCTACAATACTCTGAGCCACTTTACAAACTACAACACACACTGTTACCTGATATGCTCTTACTAAGCCTTCCGATCTAGTCTCGTTACTCAACACCCTTAAGTCTTCCGATATTTTATTTATCGATGAAATACATAGATTAAAGCCTGCACTTCAAGAAGTCCTCTACATTGCTATGGAGGATAATTGTATAGATATGGTGATGCCAGATTGACATCATGTGAGACTACCAATAGAACCATTTACCTTGATTTGAGCGACAACAAAAAGTGAATCATTAAGTGAGCCATTAAAAAATAGATTTGTCTATACATTTCATCTCCTTCCGTATACACTTGAAGAAAAAAAAGCAATTATTCACCGTTATCTTACAGTTAATTGACTTACATATACTGATAACACCATTATTGATCTTATAGCGCAGCATGTCTCTTCAACTCCTAGAGAGATTACTACGCTAATTATTCAGCTAAGAGACTACTGTATTGTTCATTGAGATTGAGATCGCACGATTTCTCATGAACTACGACAATGATTTTTTTCTGGGAATAATATCAATGAGTGATGACTACAAGCTATTCATGTTCGTTATTTATCAATCTTGGAAACGTATTGAACACATCCTGTATGATTATGAACACTTGCTGCATTATTGGGTATGAACGAAAAAGCTATAGAAAAGGATATTGAACCTTTACTCTTTGCCCTTGGTAAAATCGAAAAAACTCCAAGATGAAGAAAACTACTCTAATTGACGCTCTTGCCGTTCTAACCTCCTTTCTATTTCCCAACGAGTAATGCTTTGCATAAACTCTCGTTGTGCAAGTTGTCTTTCTACTACCTTATCTCGTCAAAAGAGAATTGCTATTCAAACAAACATAATAAGTAATGCAATCAATTTTCTAAACCATCAGTGCGGATTACTCGCTCGTGCTATTTTTCTGGTAAAGGTATGTCATCATCGAGCTATGAGTAATAACATCAAGCTTAATCAGAGTGTATATGCTAAGATATTGAAAAATCATGCCCATATTGATCATGGTAAGATTGTAAAAATAATCAATGCAAACGTTGGGGAACAACTATTTAAAACAGGTCATAAAGTTGCTCACAGGAGAATATCTGATCGTACTCAGTTTTTGGTTTTTTCTTGTAGTCATTGTGATTGAAGTATTATGTGCTCAATTCATGTTTTTTGCATCACCCATTGCCATATTGCTGGGAAAAGTAATACAAGACCAAATCATATCAAGATCCATGCAGCATAGCTAATAATCTCATAATGCTGTATTCACCATCTATTCATAAGTACTTTGAGTATAAGTGTGAAGACAATAACTGAGATTGCAAAGGCAGCTATAATACGAAATGGAGATGAAGAACGTCAATTTATTGTCGATCATCATAATATAACTGGCAAAATAGGGAGAACACACGGTGCTAAGACAGTAAGTACTCATGCAGTAAATGATAAGAGAAGTAGTGACATTATTTATCAGAATATGAAGTAAGTAAAATAACGCATCACGCTATAAGAAATCGTATCATCATATACTGAGAAATTGAAAATATCCCATATATTTCGTGTGCTGGTAGATCTTTGAACCATTCAATAAAAAATCTAACGATTCAATATACTATAAGAAACACTCATGTAATTGTTCATGGTGTTCGTAATGATTTTTTAATCATCTTCCATGCAATAACATTATTTGTTATAAGGAGTAAAGCTCATTCGAGTATTGCTTGGATTATATTGGTATTTACTCTCAATTGGTCATCAACTGACTCATAGGTTGTTGTTAATCATAAAGTTTGAAGTATATGAGCTTGTGATGGAGCAATCTCATGTATTGGTTTTCATCGTAATTCTTGATTGAGAAAGTTTCATATTCTTCAAAGTAAGATTCATACTGGAACAATACATAAAACAATATCTCATAATACTTTTAATTCAGTTCACGTTATTTTCTTCCTTATCATTAAATATAAAAGAAAGAGAGATACCCCAAGGACTCATCATACAAAGCTCATTCATCATTGATCAAAACGTAATATATCTAATAGATTAGTTGCATAATATGACCACTCATAAAAGAACACATGTCACAATCTTCATCAGAGTAGCACTCATAAGACTGCTCCAAGGATAAAATCATCTTTGCCATTAGTAAGAATATGCTGCACTCATGGAAATTTTTTAAAGCATCATACTGATCAAAGTAATCACAAAAATCGATATCAATAAAGAAATGTTATCAAGTAAAATATTCAATATCGATATACTGATACTCAAAAAACTGAAAATGCAACCATAGGAATAAATGAAACTAAAAATTTGCAAATTTATGAGATTATTTATATAATTGTTTAAAGATATTATTCTTTATTTATAAATATTATCTCTACAATGGCAAAACAAAAATCATCAACAAACAAATTACAAAGTACCTCAAAAAAAATAGAAAAACAATTTGATCAAGCAATGCATGACACCCATATAATCATTGATCAAAAGTTATCTCCTCAAGCAAAAAAAACGCTCACTAATGTCTGAAAAACTGCTGAAGCATTTGCAGATACTATTGAGTCTGTATGAGAATGAGTGGAATCAATCACAAATAACATATTCCCATCACAGGATTGATCAATGGTTTCAATGCAGGTTGAATATTCAAGAAAAGTATCTCGCTTATTTATTTTTCGTGTCTTTTGGTTGCTTTTACAAATACCAATAATACTACTCTGGAAAACACGAATATGCTTGATTACTCTTATTCATCGGCTTGGTATGTTTTTTGATGGGAGAAGAAAAAAGAATTTATGGAAAAAACAAGTAAGATTTATAAATCATTGTGTTGCACGAAAAATGTATGTTATGGGTCTTATCGATGCTAGACCAGATATTATTTTCCATGAAAGCTAAAAGCATTTAATCTTCTTTATGGTGATCTAGTAATATGTCTTCATGTTTTTCAAGTGATCATTTGCATTGTTCATAACACTCTGTTGCTTCTTTCTGTAGTGCAACAAGTTCTTCAAGGTGAAGATTTTCTGCATTTTGAAGAAGTTGCTGGATTTGTTCTAAACGTAAATACGCGTCTGTAAAACTCATCAAGGTGTCGTGATATTAAAGTAAATCAGTTCAAATATATACTTGTAGTACGTCAGGTACACGAATATCTCACTCTTTGGTCTGATAATTTTCAACGATTGCGGCGAGTGTTCTTCAAAGAGCAATTGCTGTTCCGTTGAGAGAGTGTGCGTAGTGTTTTTCTTTTCCTTGTTGTACTTTTATGTTTCCTCTACGTGTTTGAAAATCAGTAGTATTTGATGTACTTGTTACTTCTTTAAAGAGTCATATTCATGGAAACCATGCTTCAAGGTCGTATTTTTTGGCTGCTGGAGCTCAAAGATCTCAGCTACAAATATCTATACGATTATATGGTATACCAAGTTCTTGATAGATTTCTTCTTCAATCTCACGTAATAATTCATGTTCAAGGGCACTCTCTCAAGGATTAACAAAACTAACCATTTCAATTTTTTCAAATTGATGTAACCTGATGAGTCCTTTAGTATCTTTTCAGTACGTTCAAGCTTCTCTCCTATAACACGAAGAAAATCATACATATCTTTTTGGGAGTTCTTCTTGAGTAAATAGTTCGTCAGCATGCTGTGCTACTAGTGCAACCTCTGCAGTTCAAATAAGCCAGAGATCATCTTCTTCTCGATCTTCTTGTGGAACGGTTGATGCAGGATTAACTCTATACAAGTTTGTAGAATCGTTTGGTAAAAATCAAGTAATCTCTAGGGCTTTCCCTTGTACAAGCTGTGGTACTAAGAGTAATTCAAATCATTTTGCCGTTAGCTTTTGTATAGCCCATTGAATAAGTGCAAATTCTAACTGAGCAAGTCATCATTTTACTATTTGAAATCTCGATCATGATAACTTAACAGCTCTATCTTGATCAAGATATCATTTTTTTTCTAAAATCTCCCAATGAGGTTTTGGTTCAAAATCAAACGTTGGAAGCGATCAGACAGTTTCTATAATTTTGTTGTCTTTATCAGATCATCAAATAATAACATCAGAGAGTGGTGGATTTGGTATAGTAAGCAGTATTTTTTGTCGTTGTTCTTGTAACTGCGCAAGAGTAGCTTCTTGTTTTTGAATCTGTGCTTTGAGCATCTTTACTTGTTTAATTTCTTCTGTTGTATCATTACCTGTTTTTTGTTTATGATGAATCTGTTGTGAGAGTTCATTTCTTTTTTTTAGATTATTTTCATGTTGTGTTTTTTGTGTTCTAATAGATTCATCGAGTTGATCAAAACGTTCCCAATCTACATCCACTCATTTACTTTTTGCTCATTGTTTGTAATGTTCTTTGTCTAAACGGTACTGTTTTATATCTATCATCAATACACTTGCAAATAATTAAAGGACAAGTAGTATATATATATTTGAATAATAATTGCAAACATCAATGAATGAAATTATAATATGAGCAGTACTATGATGAGTCATTTGAGCTCTACTTTGATTTATGTTTGCAAAGATCCTTTACTATAAACATATACGCAAAAAAAACAAAAGAGCTGTGCAACAATCAAAAGCAGTCACATTAGGGTATGTGAGTGAACAGATTGCTCCTCTTCTTCCATGATTTCCATACAATTATAAAGACTTGATGTTTTTATGAAAAGGAGTAGATTATATTGTTTTTGACTGATTAAGTAGCTGATCACTAAAAAATATTGTTTTTTTGGAGATTAAGACATGAAAATCAAGACTCAACACCAATGAAAAACAAATTAAATCAACCATAGATGCAAGAAAAGTATCATATGAGCTTTTAAGAATATAACTACTGCTTATGAACACGCTACACCTTAAGAAATACGTAGAACAATGAATGTTTCTACAAGATATACCTGCTCCTTGTGATGATCAATGTATCGTATTTGATACCGATCTCCCTGATCAAATTGATGAAAATAATAATCATAAACTAGTCTCATTACGCTCAATGCAATGATGCTGAATATGATGAAAACTGCTCAGCTTAGCTAAACAGCATCGTCATATTATTTTTATTATGACAGAAACTTCTCTCAATGAGATTTCTGATGATCTTGATGCAATTACAAACTATGCACCTCTTCTTATTCTTAACACAAATCATATTGCACAGCGTCGTGATTTATGAGTTGTGTTTGGTAGAGCAATACACTGTCTAGATCCTGTTGATCTACAGAGTTTTCAGAATATTCTTGTAGATAAGCAGAACCCTATATATTGTAGAATCCAACCATGAGAGTACCCACAGCAGCTCATAGATAAAAATATTGAACGTGATCAGTATGTCTCTGTAGCACCGTATTGACTACAATGAAATCAATGAACAGTACTCTGTTTTGGTCGTATTACTCATGAGTGCCTTCATGCTCTTCATATAAACCAAGAACAATGATGATGATATGACTGTTTTTTTTGATTGAGTGCATTTTTGACTATCACGGATCAAATAAGAGATTCATTGTTACAAACCGAACGTCTTGTATTAGTTTGAGATCATGATTGAGTATTTTTGGATATGTATGCAAAAAATTTACTCTACTCACAGAGTTTATATGATATTGATATACAGCTTGTAACTCCAATATATGAATGAATAACAACTTTACATCCAGACTATTTTTATGAGCAAGCATGATTTTGAGTAGAACAACTCGTTTGAGTGTTTTCTCATAAATAATAATGTTCCAGTGTCTTCATCGTATACCCTAGATTTTTCTTGGATGACTATTTTTTTTGTTTAATAATACATTATTAAGCAAAGCGTAGAGTTCTGCTTGTGCCAGGATAAGATTAGTCTGCTCATCATATCTATTGAATATATATGTATTAGAAAATGCATTATTGTCAGCATTATTTATTTTCTTAGTCAAGAGAGCAAATGTCTGATCAAATCAATGTAAGATATCATTTGACTTTATTTGATGACTATTTTTTCTTCATGATTGTTTAGTATCATGCTTATCTAGGTTTTCTCAAGCTCGAGATGGATTGTGTGAAATCAGTGTAGAAAGTATTTTTCCTTTGAAAATTCTATTAAACAAGTGAGTTTTTTCTGTTGCAAGATATTGAATATCTGTACTATCTGTTAGATAAATAAGATGATTGTAACAACTTGATTGTGAGAGAAACTCTTTTATTGTTTTATTGAGATATTTCATTTCATCACGTACAGCATTTTTATCATAGTGATTACTAGCTGACTGAAGAGAATATTTGACTATTATTGATCATGTAGCTTCTAATGTATCATGAATATTTTTTCGAAATGCATCATTGTTTTTTTTCTCAGTAGCTTGAATATGAAAAATAATAGCTTTTTTCCATGCAGATATATTGTCTATATGATTAGATGCTGTAAGCTCAATATGTCATATTTTTGGTGTAGGTAGTTTTTGTTGTAAGGAAAAATGATGAGGATTGTTGTTTTTATTCATACAGTATAATGGTAAATTTCTTGATAAAAGAATGATAAAAAATTGTTTTACTAAAAAAATCAAAAACTAGAGAGAGACATAAAGCTATTGTGTATGATAAGAGATACTACTCTATATGCTAATCTAGATGCTACTCCTCGTATGCTAGATATTGATCATTATAGAGGAATTTTAGTAAGACTTGAGCAACTGCATAGATATCACGTTCACAATATTGTTGAATTCTAGATAAGTCTTTTTCATCTCGATAGACACGAGCTACTTGTTCTCATGAAATATCTGTTTTTGGTGTTGGAATATTAAGTATTCTACATAATAAGTCAAGTGAAATAAATGATCTTCTTTCACCAAATCTTCGCATTTCAAGTGTATCTAAATGATTAATTTCCCAAGGTTTTTTGTGAGTAGAATCTAATATTGTAGGTAAACGAAGTCAATGAATGAGTGCTCTTCTGCAGATATACGGGATGTCAAATTCTTTGATATTATGCCCACATATTGTTTGATCAGATTTAGTATAATGGGTATTGAGCATATCAAAAAATTCTTCTAACAGCTTCTTCTCATCGTCTCATGAAAATGATTTTGCACGGAAAGTTTGTGTTCATTCAATATTCTGAATATATCATACTGAAATGACAATTATCTTTCAAAACTCTGCAAAAATTCAGCTACGATTGTCGTATAATTCGTCAACTGATGTAGTATTCTCAATGGAAGGTGATTGTAATAATCTTGCTGATTTTTTTTCTCGAAGCTCTTGTAGACCTTCATCAAGATCAAAAAAACTTGGTTGTTGAGGAACACATTCAATATCTAAAAACAAAACTGATGAGAGATTAGCCTTATACATTGCGTATTATGAATTATGATATAAATCAAAAGCATGTGGAGAATATGTATACAATATATACGTATCTTATTTGGAACATATAGCTCTCTTAGTGTGTAGTGAACGTTCAGAGTTTTTCAAGGAGAAATTATTTAGCTAACTATGATGTAAACTATGATGTCTTGTAATTCTTACTTATATATATATGCTTTGATTATGAATAAAATAATACTTATAGAGTATATAGATGCACTCTTACAAGCAGATAAGTATCTCAAGGTAGATGCATCATGCAATTGACTCCAAGTCGATTCAGAGTGTGAGAACATTTCCCAAATAAGTTATGCAGTTGATTGTACAGATTATATTATTGACCAAGCAGTTGCGAATGGCAGTAATTTTCTTATTGTGCATCATTGATTATTTTGGTGAGTTGAGCAGCCTGTTCTTTGAATGCATTATAAAAAATTGCAGAAACTGTTAAAAAATGATATAGCTCTTTATTGCTCTCATTTACCTATTGATGCGCACGAAAAGTATGGAAATAACTGGTTACTTATGCAAGACTTTATAAGCTACTTCAATCTAGAAGAATTTGATATCAAAAGATTTGGTTTGATAGAAAATACCACCTCGATATGATGGTCTGTGAGATTTAAGAATCCAATAAACCTTGATGCAATAGCATGATATTGTAAATTTATAGGTATCATACCTAATATATATAATTATTGAGAACAAAAGCAGGTGCAATCCCTTGCCTTTGTTTCCGGAAAGTGAAATATACAACTTATCAGTGAAGCACGTAAGAACAATATTGATCTCTTTGTGACTGGTGAGCTTGTACATTATGAGTCTACTTATGCAAAAGAGATACAGCAATCTGTCTTATTATGATGACATTATGAAACTGAACGTTGTGGAGTTCGCGCATTATCAGAACATATAAGTACAGCATACAATATTCCAATTATAGGTATTGATATTGGCATTCAATAGATGATATGCAAATGCAATTTTTTTGTTCTTTACTGGTTATGAAATGAGTCAAACAGTATATGCTCTTTTGAGTAATCCTCAGTATGAAAAAAAATCAGTGCTAGAGAAACTTCTTATACATAGGTGTAAACTTACTAAAGAAGAGCTTTTTATGCATCATGAAAAGCTTATTGATGATAGCGATCTTGCACGAATAAACAGCTGATATAATGAATATATAAACAATGCAAAGCCATTAGAATATATAATCTGACATGTTGCTTTTTTGGGTGTACAGTTTACTGTCAATCAACACACCTTGATTCCTCGTCCTGAAACTGAGTATATGCTCCTTGCAATTAAGGAGTGGTTAACAACGTGCAAAAAGCAACCTCAATGACTGTATGATATCTGAACATGATGTTGAGTTTTGGGTCTATCAGTTCTATATCATAATCCTAATATTTTTACTGATGCACTCATGAGTGATATCAGTCCTGATGCATTAGATGTTGCTCAGTCTAACAAAGAACTTGTCTTATGAGATACACATGCGACTAACATTAGTTTTTTTATAGCTGATCTTTTAGCTCACGAATCATTTATTACTCATTGGAAATGAGCAGCAAAAGCAGAAGCAGGAGTACTCATTGTAGCCAATCTGCCCTATATACCAAATGATCTTTTTGATGAAAATACTGATCGTAGTGTTCATGATCATGAGCCTAAAATAGCATTTGTTTGATGAGATGACTGACTTGACTGGTATAGAATTATGTTTGATCAACTTCTTAGAATGTATCAGCAATCACCCGTGCATCACACACAATTTTTGGAGATGATGACCCGGCAAATATGAGTATTAGAACAAGAATATTGAGCATTTTACCATTTTGAAGCTGTCAAAACCTTTCACTTTAATATCAAAATTGTAAAAGTAACACGTAAAAAGTAGACAACTCTTCCGTACTTGTACTTTATAACATTTTGAATAATAAGGTGTTTTTTGACATATAAAATTATTTCAATATAATTGTAGCAGAATGATTTACTTCTTGTAGTACAAAGAATAAATTATCTGTATTTTTGATTTTTATACTCTACTCTAGTCAATCTAAAAAGATTTTGAGAAGAGTAAAGGAAACATTATCTTTATTTTTTCACACTTGATCTATGAGCTGATCAATAAACAACACACTTACTCTATGAGTCAAAAATTATGAATCAACTGATCATACCAGAAAAGAATCGACTCAAATAACAAAAGATTCATTTGATAAAGCATTTGATGAGGCAATAAATATATTAGAAGATGAGAAAAATACTGAGTTACAAAAACTTTTTGATGATTTAAAATATGACCTTAGTTCCTTGAGAGAAGAAGTATTAGATAATAATGAGCAAGATAATACAAATAATTTTGAACAACTCTGAAAGAAGCTCACTGATCTCTTTGATATATATATTGACAATGGTATTTATTATCTCCATATCCCTTGATGAGAGGTTTTTGCAATACAGGATAAATCTTTCTTAGAAGGATTATTTAAAAAATTATTACAAAAAAAATTAGCATTAGATAATGAAAAAATCGATACGCTTAGCATTGTTTTTAAGGAAATTAAGAAAGACGTTAGTGAAATACCAAATGAAACCACAGAGTCTACAAAAGAGAAAGAAAGTGAAAGTGAAGAACAAACACAGGAACAAACACAGAAACAAAAAGAAAAAGAACAAGAAATCGAAGAAAAAGATAATTCATTCTCATGACTTGTAGACTCTATTATTTGATTCTTTAAAAAGAAATCAAAAAACCTCAAAACACAAAATTTTAAAGATTGAATAAGTAGTTTTTTAAAAAGGACGTGAATTACTGAGATTGCTCAAATGGTTGCATGATTTTTCTGATTTTCAAAAACTGAAGAAAAATTAGCTGAACTCGATGAATTCGTGGAATCTTCTCCTGATCCTACAGTATTATGAAAGACAGTGTACTACCCTGATAAATATCCTCAGATCACCTGGGAAGAAATCATACCACAAAATCGAACCACATGATTGTTCCCACAAGAGTTTAATTCTGAAAAGTTTGAAGAAAATTTGTTTTCACCAATCGATTCTGAGAATTTTGATAAGATGCTTGTCAATCCTAATACAAGGCTTGAAGATAAATATAATATCATTGAATCATTTGTAGATAATGCTTCTTTTGGTGATAATGAATTTGATGATTTTGTACTTGTAGTTTTAACTCATTGATTACATATTCCAGCAAAAGCAGGAGATGTAGGTGTATCAGTCAATGCACGTTTCCCATATACTCTGATCAATACAATACAGTGAGAACAATGGGAAGGACCACTCTCAAATGATACACCATATTTTCCAAATTGGAATTATGGACTCTATACTGCATTATTGCAGTTGAAATGATTGTATGATAAGGATTCTACACTGGAAAATAATCTAACAAACTTAGGTATTTATACAGAATCATTATGAAATCAGTCTGATTGAAATCAAGATGAATTATCACGTATTCTTACATTAGTAGAATCTCGTAAATGATCTTATAATGATGGTCTTGAGGGTGATATTTATAATAGTGAAGATGAAGCAAAGACTGAATAAGAAAGAATAATTTATAAGATGAAATGTTTCTCACATGATGCATCCCTCAAGGAACTAATGTGCTTTATATGAGAAAGTACATACTATAATGCACAATTAAATAAAAAAGTAGTATAATACATTATTCAGAGGTTGCTTAAAAGGAGGATGAAAACATATAGAAGGATATAGCTGTGTTTATAATACTTTCTTACATATTTATTTGTCTTATAGTGTCGTATATAATGATATTTATAATTTGAATAGGATGATGAATTTTTATACTCCTAGCATTAATACATAGCGTTGTCAGAAAAATTCTCAACCTCTTTTGAACACAATGAGCATGACGCTTGTTGCTCATAGTGCTTCTGATACTACTTTTAGTTTTTTTTCTTTTATCCTTACTTCATGATAATGGAATTGTATATTATTTAATGTGACCAATCTACATGCTTGCATCAATATTTTGGTGAGAATCATGAATTCTTCAATATGCATGGTTAGCAAATATATTTATACTTATTAGTCTCAAAACAAAGAGTATAAGAAAAAAATATATCTTTGCGCTTTTATGATGTTTCTTTTCGTTTATACCACTCCTTGAATACACTCTTCTAGGTATGAATAGAACTTTTATCGAGATCCAATCTGATATTGTTTGAATATCACACCTATATTGGTCGTTTGCATTTGTTACTTATATGCTTTATGTTCTTGCTTATAATCACTATCACAAGCTATCACCAACTCTATCTGATATGAAAACACAAGAAACAATACTCAGTGATAAATAATGATTTGACTTTTTATAATAAATATGTATATATTCATTATTTAATTTCTTATCAGACACAATGAGTTGATTGAGACTAGAACAAAATAATCAAATTAATGATGTAACATGAAAGCCAATTGATAGAATTCGTAAAAGTTTACAGTGAACAAAAGAATATCTACATATGGTGTTTAATTGAGCGAAAGATTATACGATAATATTTGGATCATCACTGGTTCTTTTGATGAGTTGATGTAATAAGGAGTATGATTTTTTTCCTTGTACGAGAGTATCACCCAATTTAAACTTAGAAATTAACGAAACTAAACATATTACCTTAACAATATCATGAGATTGAAATAGATGATGTACCTGACAAGTTAGAAACCTCAGAGTTATTGATTGTGAATGAGATACACTTTTTCGTCAGCATCTAGTAAACTTTGAAACCTGAGAAGAAGTCAGGTTGAATGTATGACGTTTATCTTCAGAAAATGAATGTGAATGTGTAGAAGTAATACATAATAATTGATCAAAAAAAACTTGCATTGATAGACAAGACGATACTAATACAGATATAGATACTACTGGTAGAGTGTATGTTTTTGAAACTGCATGAGAATGATGTGCACAATATTCATTACATCTTGGATATAAAAGATGAGCAGATTGATCGATTCAACCATGAAAAGTTCCTGTAACATTCACCCTTCAAAATCCTGATGAATGTACATATATTATGAGACAGGTTAATTTTGAATTCTTCGATACTTCTGGTAATCGTATTCCGAATAGTACTGTAACACTATGAACATTTACATTACCGAGTAGCTCTACTTGAAGCATGTTTAAGCAGGATATCAATTTCCCAGATTGAATCGATAGAGCCTATATTACATGAATATGACTTGACTGATCTATATATAAAGTAGAAATTCAGTAATATATACTGTGAAAAATTTTATAAGCAAGTAACTATGCAGCTAACGCAGAAACTGTGCGAATTGGATGAAACGTTATGTCTAAATGGGGATGCGCTCAATGATAATATAATGTTATTTTTTGACCATTTAAGGTTATTGTTTTAGTCTCTCCGAATTTTAATCAGAAATGCGTGATACATTGCTTTCATCGTTCATCTGTAGATCTTATATCAAGTTTATATCAGTTTGCATGACTCAGCGTTCATCAAGCATGTCAATCTTCTGTTCATCAAGTAATTGTTGGAGCTTTTTGTATTTTATATTTATTATTAATCAATCTTGCAAGCTCGCGAGCTCATATTATAGTAGATGCTTGCAATCACTCTAAGCATGTACGATCTTTCTGTTTGCTTGATCAATCTTCATTGTATCATTTTGCTCTTGAGCTTATAAGATAATACTCACGTAATCGGTTTTTGGCTTCGATGTAGTCTAATGTTTCACCTACTCTCAATCAGATATCTTCGTCGTCTAACAAAAAGTCATTTGTATCATCTATTTCTTCAATCAGTTCATCCTTATCTAACACCTCAAATCAAAAGAAATCAGCAACAGAAACATATGCATCATAAAATTTTGATTTTATGGAATATGAGAATTCCTTAATAGCTTTTTCGTATTTTTTATATCAAAAGTGTCCAAGGACCGATCATGATACTCATAGCGCTAAACCTGATAAAGAAAAAAATCAAAAAAACTTCTTCGTATTTTCTCAAACCTTGGAGAAGAATCATCAGCTATTCTCTTGCGATTGTTGTATATCTGCTTTATGACTCTCCAATGATGCTTTATAATCAAGAATTACAGTACTTTTATAGTGATTATAAATATTATTAAATGCACTAGTTACAGCATCAGTATACTCATGTACTATTTTTTCTTCAAATGCATTAAAAAGACGGTCATAATCATCAATTGATGTATTATTTTGACGGTTTTTATCAATTGCATCTGCTAGTTTTTTGAGTTCATTACGAAATTTGCGACTCTCTATCTTATTAGATGCATCCAATAGTGATTCCTTAGATTGCTCATACGTATTAGCATTCATTTGCTGCACGCTTATCATCTAAATCGTATTTTTCAATAATCCATATCAGTTTTTCTGCATAGCTCATTTGTTGAGTGTTGTGTGCTTGCGACTTTCAAGCATATCATGCATCTTCCAATCATTGTGCTCGTTGTTTGTAAGATCATTGTTCATAAGTAAATAATTGCTCATATCTTGATAGATTTTTTAGTGATTGTGCATAATCAAAAAAACTCTCTTCTGGACAAATAAATTTTTTGAATGGTGAAGATTTTTCTTCTCAATTATCAATAAGTGTTATTGTCTCATATGGTCGAGTTGAACTTTTTTTGAATCCAAAGAAGTTAAATCATTTCTGTGTTAATCAACTGTTTCAATATCATGACTCCAATGCAGATTGAGCAGCAACGATTGATGCAGGAATACCAAACTTTTGTTCTATTTCCAACGCTAACGGCCAAATCATTGTAAAATATTCATTTGCTGTATAGGTACGTGAAGGATCATAATCTACCGATGATTGAATTGCAAATTTTTTAATAATTTCTTTTTTTGTTCTTGTTTTATTTTCCTTTTCTTTTTTTCATCAAAAGAATCAGATAAGTGTATCATACAATCAGACAGCTCACTCCTTGATTTGTGAAAATGTTTCTTTAACTGGTGATCGTATTGTGTCAGGTACAAACGAACGAATAGATTCAAATGATACACCAAAAAGTAAAGCTTTTTCATCAAAAAAATCTGAAATTTGCTGTATTGTTTGACTAAATCGATTTGTTCATGATGATTCTGTATCATCTGCCTGATTCGAGACAATGATTTCTTCTTGATAGTTCTCAAGCATTCGTCATGCCTCATCAGTTATTATTCATTCCTCTTTTTGTTTCTCTATAATAAGATCTTCTAAAGCCTGTTGATATTCATGAAATCATTTGGATTCAGTTGTAATATATTGCTTCATTTCATCGAGTAAACTCCTTATTTTTTCATAATTTGTTCTTGGTGTATCTAATATTGGTGTATCTAAATTATCACAAATTTCATTGTGAAGCTGTTGTAATAATACTTGAGTACTCTCATTAAACTCATTATCAACTAATAGTGTTTCGAATGAGCTTTGAAAATTAGCTTGTTCCATACAATAATTATATATATAAACTCTACTATAGTCAAATTTTTAGCGGTAGAGACAATTAGTCTTTTTTCTCTTAGATTTATCTGTGTATTATTCACTCAATATTGATTTCATGCCGTATTTTTTTGACATTATATGTTCTCTATGTATAATTAGATTGTATTTATATTACTCATTTCTATGAACAACAAATCGATTGAAGAGCCAAAATATAATGAAAGTACTCTCGATACACTTATCGCAGATCTCCAAAAATACAAGACTGATGTTGAAATGCAGTTAGAATTAGATGCGATAAAAAATAGTGCTGAATTTATTCAGCAGCAAGAAATTTCTCGTTTTTTTGATGATATTATACCACTCAAGGATCAGCTAGATAACGAATATAATACTGTAGAGAGTTGAACGTTTATGAGTTACGAGTTTATGCTTACAAGACTCGTGCTCATGCCTATTTTGGTCAAACAAATGTATGCAACTAAAGTCGAGTCAACATGACTTATCGATATCGATGCATATCAAGAAGGAATAAAACAGTTAACAATGAATAATGCAGCATGAATTACAAACTTATATACTACTTCAGTGTGACAACTAGACAGACAAAGTAAGATACTGACAGAGCTTCTTGGGCATTCATGAACCTTAATGTCATGATGGAGAGATGCACGTCTCATTCATCTTGTAAAGAGTATAAAAAATGCATCCATCGACTATGCAAAACAATATAACACACTTGTTAATGAAAGTCAAAGTGAAAGTGAAAAGAACCAAGAAGACCGTCCCAAAAAATGATGATTTTTTTGAAAATTATTTAGATTGATCAAAGATTGAAACTTTGATTTTGATACTGCAGCAGAGGAACGAGACAATTCATCGCCAAAAGAAAAAAGAAATGCAATGTGATTATGATTATGACTATTGTGTAGTTGAGCATATATGATTTTTAAGAAAAGCACGAAAAGAACTTGATTTACTGAAAATGCTCTCTGAATATGAAAAGATATTCTAACTGCATGATCACTGTGAACAGCCTGATGAGTAATCAGTATGGCAATAATGAGAATGTTTGAAAAAAAGCAACTAACTTTTGAAGAAGCGTTAGCATATGTTGATAATCAAGTGATGCATAATATTAGTGAAAAATCAATAAAAAAATGATTTGATTGAGTAAAGTATGACGAGTGAGATTGATCTATAGTGAGTTATAATAACAAAAGAACACTAATCAATTACAATGCTAAAAAAATTCAATGATTTGATTCAGTCACGTTTAAATCATATGAAAGTCTCATCCATGCAGCCAATTTTATAAATTATATACAAGAAAATCTTGCTTATACAAGCAGAGATAATGAACCATTTAGTGTTAATCAGTTTAATTGAAATATAGTTATGGTAAATGCCCAGTGAAACTCAAAGAAAATTCTTTCTTGATGACGATTTTCTACGTTAAGTAGCATCTGCCCAGAAATCAATGATACGAGAAAATCAAGAGCATTATTTTGTACTTATCTCAATCAACTTTGATGTTGGAAACAAAAATGACCTGACAATAATTTTGAAGATGATAAAACTATATATTGACAAGCAATGAGAGATATGATAAAAAAAATAAGTGAGAGAAATGAATGGAAACAAGAACGATGACAGAGAAAGTTAGATTATGAACATATTGAGGCATCACAAACCAAAGATGTGATTGCGATTAAATCTTACGACAAGATGAAACAAATCACTGTCATGAAATCTCCTAGCTGAGTTTATGAGAGAATTCTATTTAACTGATACTGAGAAGATTATTTTCTTTCAGCATCAAGAAAACACTTATGACATAGGCACAAAAACAATGAAGATCTACTCTTAGAGTGATGTCTGCATGCGAACCTTTTTAATAGATTAGCCAAACATAATCATAATTTAGGTCAAACATCAAGTCCATATACTGTAATAACTGATTGATTTGGTTTCACTCTTTGATTTAACAGTATCAATAAAAAGTTTGGAAATGAAAAACAACTATACAATAATCCAAAAAATAAAGCGTTCTACCCTACACTTTTTAAGCATATTTCAAAACCAGAAGCATTTCGTGATCCAAAAAATACTGCTCTAATCAAACTACTCAACAAAATGTATCAGGATAATCAAGCAAACCCACATTTTAGTAATAATAACAATGTTAACTATGCCTAAAGCACTCGGAAAGATATGAGACTGACTAGATTGAGTTGTAAATTGAGTTTCTAATTTGGTTGAATGACCATTTAATATCGTCGAATGAACGAAAAATTGGAACTCATCAAAAAAAAGCATAAGGCCAAAACGTTCCAGCAATAAATGCTCCATTGACTCAATACTTCAATACTTTATTCCATATTTTTTTTGATCATATGTTCTCCTTGAAGGTAAGAGCATTGATAAGCTTGTTTTTCCTGCAACGATCAATATAGCAAAAAACATCATCTGACACGGTTCTGGACTCGTGAGTGCTGCTTGTAGTCTCAATGGAAGAAAGCAAAGGAAGCTGTTGCATGATTATGGAATAGTACAGTATGAGGCATTGGTGCTGGATTTGAATGAATATGACGTTTTTTAAGAGCTTGAGAGTTTACAGTTCAATGAGTACATTGAAAAGATATGTCGTATTTCAAAACATGAGAAAGAATATATGATCCGACGTGAAAGAACGAAAAGCCATGATGGTCAGATAGGTATTTGAGTAGATCGTTTGCAAACTAGCATTAGACATTTTATATGTTTATAACAAGAAACTATGGTTGAAAAAATCCAAACAGTTGAATCAGATCTGGTGGATAGATTATTAGAAAATACAAAAAATGAACTCATTCAGGAAAAAATTGCAATGCTAGCATTGGCAACAAGTACGCCTGATGAATTACGAAAAAAAATACACGATATAAAAAAGCCGCATGCATCAGCAATATCTATATTAGAACACAAAGAGCATGTTCTTGAAAGAGCACAAGTTATTCTTACATTGTTTGAAAAAACAAAGGACAAAATTATAACAACCCTTGCAGACAGAAACAGTGCTTATACATTTGAAGAGAAATATGCATATTTTTTTAAACAACTAAGCTCTAATCTATCTCGTACAGATATTCTCTGCAAAAAAATGTGAATTAAAAGATCAGATACACTCTATCCAAATATTAATAATCTTTTTAATGATATTATAGGTTCGTATGAGAAAATAGAATCAAACGTAGAAGAAAATGATATTGAAGCAATACGAGATCTTCATATACTCAATGAATATCTCATTCATTACATTACTGAAATGGATATTCGTATATGAGAGTATTTGATTAACAAATCTCTCGAAGAAGCAACCCATCCAGATCAACTTGCAACAATTGAACAATATGAAAAAATATATAAAAAATACACAGCACAACAATCAAAGCTTGCTACAGATATCGTTACTATACAAGAAAGTATTCTTCGTATGCCAAACATTTTTGAAAACGCAACTGATGAGGTCAAAAATGAGTTAGATAAAGAACAATGAAAAGGAAAGATTAGAAGATTGCTAGATATCCTCCTCTGAAGAGACGAAACTATTACTATAAAACCAAGTAATAAGGTACCTACTGAGCAGCAAGAAATACTAAAAAGATATCAAGTATTACTAGAAATGCATCAAGAGTATGGACAGCATTTAGCAAAACATAGCGTAGAAGAGGTATCAACATTTATAAGCAAGGTGCAACAAAAAAAGGAAAAGCTCCTGATAGATTGAGAACGCGATGCAATGAATCGTTTATGAGAAAACATTCTTAATGAGGCTCTTGTTGTCTGATGAAAGAAACTTGAATGAACAGCAAAAGAAGCATTTCTCAATGATTTTTTTGTGAGATACAAAAAAATTACCAAGTGAGCAATGCTAACAGATCAAGAAAAGAATGTGACACCATTGGATAGATTTTTTTGATGAATAAAACATGCTCCTCAACTCCTATCACTGCTCATTAGGCATAATGTGTTTGATTCAACAGCTGATATTGCACGAAGTATGTGAGTCTACAACTGAAAAAAAATGCTACATATGTCGTTGAAGTCAGTAAAGGTGTCAACATCTGCACGAATGAACGTTTTGATTTCACCATGAGTATCAATCGATATGGAACATGAACTCCAAAATACCTTGCTATTTTGACTAGATACAAACAGTAAAGAAGCAATCCTTGCGATTATCTTTAGACAATCTAGAGTAATAGGAAAATATTGAGCAGCACTTACAAATTGACTTGTGAATATGACAACAAGTATCATGTCGGTAGGTCTAAAAGATGGACGATGAGAAATAGGGAATGCATTGCACTGACTCAAATGACTCAAAAGAAACATGGCAAATGAACACAGTAGATTCTATGAATTATTGAGTGTTGTGGGGGAACAACTCTGACAAAGTAATATTGCAGAACTTGATCATATTATGTGACCACAATGAACAATGAGTAAGTATATTGATGATGTCTTTATGCATATCCAATGATCATGATTACTTGTAGCATGGGAACAAAGTCTTACCAATACAACAATTGAAAGTGCTGAAGAGGCAACAAAATCATTGCAAGCATTCTTACAACGCAAATGAATACCACTTGATGAAAAGCGAACAAAACGATTGCAGGATTTTAGCGATGCCATGAAAGGTTATACAGATCGACAAACGCCACATGGACGAAAAAAACAAATCGGTTTGTTTATTTCACAAAGTATTGCAGAGAAACAATCTTGACTCGTAGATTCGCTGAAGAATCATAATAAAATAAAAACATTTCTTTGAGATAGAGGTTTATATACATTCTTACGTAATAGTGTAAGTAATATTATAAATACTACATCAGATATAGCATTGATCTTTAAACAACATTTCACACTGCAATCGTATAGATGAGTATGAAGAATTTGGACATTAACCTGATGAGCAGTAATTAACAATGCTAGATTCTTTTCTTGGGTCAATGAACTGACACAACAATCTAAACAATGATTTGTGAAATTTTGATCTGCTGCAGATATCAAAGAGTTTAATGCAATGATGCAGACATGACTCAAGTACTTCCCACAGTTTATCTGAAATATTGTTAGATCTTCTCCAATAGCATTTATGATTCAAGCAAAAAGTAGTGAGGAAACTCAACTTGAGTTATGAAAACTTGCATGAATGCTTATTCCAATTATATGACCATGTCTTATTATTGATGATGCACTTGGTAGCCAATGAATCAAATTTTGAGAGCTTGCTCTATGAACATTTTTCTTGTGATTAGAAATATGAGTCATATGACGAGCAACACTCAAATATTGATGACCATTTAGTTCTAGATGAGCAGTAGCATGATGAATGAAAGCAGTTGAACTGCTCTTTGATCCTTTCATTGCAACGAAAAATATGGTTGTCAGTCCGTTACATACCGCACAAACATGAACGAACATTGCAAGTAATGCCGCAAAAATTGCTAAAGAATCCTGAGCACTACAAACAGCATTAGCTAGAGTGTGAATGGTATCAGCGGTTGTATGAGTAAGTATTTTTGGTATAAAAAAATGATTAGATTATTCACATTTTGAAAAGGTAAGATCATACATAGAAATAAGATCGTGAAAAAGAAAGTATGAATGAAAGTCATGAGAAGCATGAGCAAAAGAATTTCTTGCTCAATATCGAGAAGAAATGCCGATATGAAATAAAGAACAAATTTTGCAACGAGAACTTACATACTATGCACAAGAACTCTATCATGCAACCCCTGTGCAAACTCACGATGGAACATATCGTAGTAATAAGCCTTCACTCTTCCGTACATCCATTGATCATAGTTGAATGATTATGGTAGAACTTGCATCAACAGAAATGTTATGACGAGAAGAATATTGAGCATTTAGTAGCTGAGCAAAAGAACATATACTGTCATTACTTCCTGAAAATAGTTCAATTCGCTTTAAGAACGATCTGAAATCATTCTACTACTGAAGAATTGCATTTGAGTTGACATTACAACAATTTCTTTCAGATAAATTTGATGTAGTAGATGATCAAGAAGCATATCTCGTTGAGCTAGATAGATCATACCAAAACAATGAAAGTATTAAAAACGCATTTGACAATGATTTTATTGCGTTTGTGTATGATAGTATTCAGAAAAAAGACGGCGCTAGATACGAGCAAGAACGAATAAAAACTCGAATCAACCATAATATGCCTGCAATACTTCGTGACAGAAAAAAAGTTCAGTAATATAACAGACTACAAGCTTGTAAAGGAAATTATTGCTGGAATGCAGCTGCTATACAATGATTGACATACCATTGCGTGCTTGCATTTGAAAGATCAAGGATAAACGGCTCGCCATGCTGCGCTGATCATGCAAAGTGAATCATTGGGATTAAGCATGTGGTCACTTTTCATGCATCAAAAATATCACATGAAAAAAACTGCTTTCCATTATGTTCAACTAATCATACATCACGAAAGAGTATTCATTGCATAGTGTGAGTTGTAGTACCTTGAATATTGTATCAAAAAGCATAATTTCAAGCAACATATTCTGTAAGATGATCAGCATATCTTTGTTCATACTCTGTCTTAGCAACAAAATCTAAAGATGTATCATAAACAAATAATTTCATCCCATCATATGGAATAGTTGGTGGGTGTGCAATTATAATTGATCATAATGGTCACATTGAATATGATGCATGAGCGTAATCTTGGTAAAGTTTACTTTCTCTCTCTCATATAATAGATCATCACGGTAACACAATACGCATACTACGAATTGGTAATACCTCAAGTTCCTTACGATATGGTTCATACTCTTTATCATATTCCTTAGGCAAAGATGCAGTTGAGCTAGTAAAGAATCATTGATAATACAAAGATTGTAAGAAAAGCTTTCTATACAAAGAAATAAGATCTTGAGATTCCTGAGGATACTCTCTAACAACTGCATCATGAAAGGGTCTTACAAGAGTCTCTTCAAAAATTTTTATGAGTTGATTAATGGAATTAAACTCGTTGTATTTAGCAGACAAAGCAAAAAATCATGTTATAAATGAGTCCACATGGTTAGAGATTGTAGAGAACTCAATTCACTCAGATGCAACAAACTCAGGTTCAGGTATTGATATTTCATCTAATCATTTATCATGAAATAGCGCATGCAACCCTGTTCATAATCACGTATAGAGTGCACTAGCAAGTTCTCCTGTTGATGCAAGACCAACAAGTCATAATTTTCATACTGCATACGTTCATGACATAGTATACAGGCCTGGAGAAAGCTTTTGTATTCACTCCAATGCCTTTATTAGAGCAAGGGCTTTTTTCGAATTCTTTGATACTTTTATAAGTGTTCATACTCACGGTAATAATCCGACAATACCAAATAACACTCTTTCAGCACGTGCTCCAGATGTTAATGCTCTCTTATTCCAATCTGTTCATACTATTGCAATATACAAATCATTGACTCATCAGACTATAGGAATAAATCACACAATCATATCTCAGAGATCATTTCATAATGTACGCATCATAGCATCATTATCTAATACTTCGGATCATCCTGCATGAATATATGTCCAAACTCACATTCATAAAAGAAATCATACAGCATATTTACTTTTTTTGTGTGTTGCTATTTTTTGTATTCATCAATGTATATTCTGTGCATGTTTATTAAAATGTAAGAACGAATTAATAAATCATGGTTTTTGTGCTTCACGTAATATAGTTTTTGTATCTAGATGACGCATTTGATTAAGTGCAGTTTGTTGCATCGTAAGAATTTTTTTGTTTGTTGCTTGTGTTTGTTTAGTAATTTCATGCTGTGCTTGTCTTAACATTGTTGGGTTTGCTCTTCATCGTGTTACTCGATATTGTATAGTTTCTCTCATTGATTTTTGTAGAACATCAATCTGCTGACCGATATTTTTTATCTGTAATAGTGCTCTTCTACTCATTTTATTGAAGGCGCGATATGTTTCATTTTGAAAATGTCATCAAGCAATTCATATTGATCAACGAATGTTATTCATACGAATTTTCTTGCTCTGACAGTATTTTTGATATGCTACTATTGCTTTCTCTTGGTTATTCTTCTTCCTTAAAATTTTTTTAGCCTTTATAATCGCATCATTCAATTTTTTTTTTTGTAAAGTATCTTTAGTTTGATCTTTCAATAAATTTAGTGCTTCTATTTCCATATCAACAAGTGCTTTAATTTCTGGTGGTAGAACTTTTAATGATTGATAGTTAAAATCAGATTGCTTTGCAACTGTAAATGCTATTCATTGAAACCTTACCTCGATAGTAGGCGTATGAGCAGGAGCTATCTGTCATCAAAGAATAAAATATTTTTCTTTCATCAAGCGTCACAATATTGCAAGATAAGAATATCATGCTTGGATATCCTTTTCAATTGTTTCAGCCATCACTGTTGCTTCATTGATTGAGTCAGGAGAATTATTAAGTTCCTGTTTCAGTAGTGCTAATTCATGACTTCCAATAAATTGTATAGACTCTTCCTTCATAGTATTTGTAAAACGGAGAAATTTCCACGATGCTGTACTAATACGATCAGCATAGTGTATAGGTTGTTTGGACTGATGCAAATTATCGTTTGTTAAAGAAACATGAGCTCATACAGTTTGAATCATCATTGGTAATCAGTGTGTTATGGAATTCTTAAATGCTTCAAGAAACTGATCACCAAATGTATCATCTACTGAACTACAGAACAATTGTTCATATCGTTCTTTGTCTGCCTGATAATAGATATTATCTTGAGGCTGTAATCAAACTGCTGTAAACATTACTTCAAGAAATTGTAAGTAATGCTCTTTGAGCTGAAAAAAATGATCGATAATTTCATGACTCTCTGCATCAGACACCAGCTGTTCAAGATAAAAAAACTGCTGTTCTCGCTTGTGTGCTTCTATTAGTGTCTCAAAAAACTCTACATCACTATGCTGACGTTCTATACGATTATCAGTTTGAGAATGGTATACAGATATATTACTTGACTTCATGAGATATATTTACTGGTGAAGGAATATTGTTTGGTCAGGTAATAGTTATTGTTGTTCATGGTTTTATATCTGGAATTTCTCGTGCATATTGATTTGAGACCTCAGAATCTTCTCAATCCTGATTTTTATATTTAGGATGAAGATTGTTTGGATTATTTATTCAACTTATCTGATCAAATGTATATGTTTTCTCAGTTCAATTTTTTTCCGTATATGAAATAATGTACTTTTCAGCTATATTATTATCATAAAACAAAAGATTTGGCTTCATACTAAATGAAATTGTATATCATCATTGATCAATACTTCTTGTTGTAAAATCATTATTAAATATTGGATGCCCATGTGGATTTCTTTGATTTCTTTCAGGATTTTGTCACCCTCAACGTGCTCATGTATTTGTAAAATACAGCATCGGATCGACATCTCTTCGTCAGTCATGAGTATGTGTTTTGACTGACTCTTTATGTGTTGCATCCTGGACTCTCAGTTCAAAATGGACGTGTTGTCATGTTGCTGTTCATCGTTTATCAGAGCGATGTTCAGCACGTCATATTTTCTTTCAAGCAGATACTGTATCTCAAACACTGACTAATCATTCTTGATTGAGATGTGCATAGACTGTTCTAAATTTCTTTCATTGATACTCGTGTTGGACGATAACATAGGTACCATATCAAGTAATGTTTCACTGTGCATCAGTTTGTGTTTGCACATGAGTAACGACTCAATCATATGCTGCTAATGCATGGAGATCTCCTCAATCTTTTCCTATATCGATTCATTTATGACGTCTTCAGGATCTAATTTCATTGTATGGAGCAGTGATTATTTTACTGGTTGCAGGGAAGGTCAGTTTGTTCTGTAACTTATCTAATCACCCTTCGAGTTTTGGTTCAAATTCATTGCGCATAAAATCAATATACTCTTGTGGTGGTTGAACAGAAATTCTTATAACCTTTTTTTCTTTTCAATCAGCATTAACCATTGTCGTTACTTCATACTGATACATCCATCTTATCGTACCAGAAAAAGTATACCTCCTATCAGCTCAAAAATTTTTTGTATCTATAGTAAGATCTGTCACATCAACACTATACGATTGTGGATTGCTTGCGCCACTCTTATAAGGAATATCAGCAATTTTATCTGTTCAGAAAACTCAAGGTTTATTGAATCTTAAATACATATCCTTATCATCTGAACCATCCTGACATTCTAAAAATCTCAGATCATCAGCTGTCACATTAGATCAGAGTGGATAGATTTTTGTATCATAGTGTGTCGCAACTTCAGCTCAAAACTTACTCAGCTCTTCTCATGATAACTTGTTGATATTCTTTTCTGAAATTCTTTCGACAACGACATCAGAAAGGGCATCTTTCATCTTTTCATAATACTTATTTACTTCCTTAAGCCAATTTTTAAAATCGTCTGAGTCCTTTATATCATGATAGGTTTTTTTGAGTGTATCAGAAATACCTGAAAAATCAACTGGCAAAACAGGTATATCCTTGATTGAGAATGCTTCACCAAATCTTGGTCCTACTTTGAGGATTGCAATTGAGAGGACGGGTCATTGATGGGTTTTTGTAAGATTTTCTGGATGAGTGCGTGCTTGCATGACAATTTCTTCATCATTTGCATCGAGCGTTGTATAACACCAATGTCAATCAACATACGACCATTTACTTGTATCGTGCAGATCTATCTCACAAATTGTTGATGGTATGAGCGTTCATCCAAAAAACTTGTTGTTTCATTTAAGGGTCAGGATGTGAGGAGTATTTGCATCTTTTTGTGTAAGAAATAACGATTCGATATGGTTTTTTTGTTCTTCAGAGATATAATCTGTTCATTCGTACGCAACAGGCGTCGTCGTATGTTTATTCTCAAATCATCGGAGTTCTACTTTTTGTGCTCACGTTCATAAGATTGGTAATCACTGAAATGTCAAATTATATGCTCAATCAAATCGGGTAATATCCTTCTGTTTGATCTTTTCATCATCTTCAGACAGTCACAACGATGGTGGATATGAGTTGATAGCTAGATGCATAACAGACTTTTCATCAACCGTTGGAAATGAAAGAGTAATATTTCGTTGCAATGATTTATCATGATTATAGACGACTCATTGATATGTAGTAGCATTTATTTGCGTCATTTTCTGAATATCATCAACTGTAAATTCAGCTAGATATTCTTTGAATCGACGATCTGGTCTGGTTCAATGTATCACATAATTATCAGAGAGTTTTTTTATCACTAGATTATCGACACATTGTTGTCATACTTGCGATAATGGTGCAGTACCATCATAACGTGGTTTCCTATAGTGACCATAAAACATTTTATTTGCTGGCGTGCGTGGTGCATGAGTATTATCATAAAAGAATTTTTTATACCAGTCAATATCTCACCCAACAAGCACTTCTGGATGCTGTGTTTGCTTCTTACTGTCTATCACAATTCATTGTTTATCTACAGCATGAAGAGAAAATTTTACAATACGTCATGCAGTATTATTGGTATGCATAAGCTTAAAGTCTGCATTATCTATCTGCAGTGTAGTCTCTGAACTAAATCGAGCAGGCGATGTATTGTGTACGTTTGGAAGATTTACAGAAAATGTCTGCACAATACCTTCTTGATCTTCATATCAAATCAGTAATGTTGTTGTTGATCTAAACACATCTTGGTCAGTCAGAGGTTTCGTAGGATCGTTTGGATCTCTCACAGTCCATATTCTACCATCATTACTCTCAATTCTATAACTATATACTAACTGCTCAGCAAGCATATCAATCCTGTTCTGTGGCTGAGTAGATGGTGATGGTGGTGTGGTTGGCACTGATACTGATGATACCTGATGGTCTTGTACAGAAAGAATAAACGACTCTCAGCGCTTCATCACAAGCATATCATACTTCTCTCATGATGCATTAAGGACAATTCACGATCATACTACAGTAAAATCATCAGTGTTGATCATACTCATATCAACACGCCAAGACCACTCTACTGTTCAATATTGATTGAGCACTTGTAGGGTATATGTAGGTGCATATCTATTTTTATCACTAATTACTCTACATGTATGAGTCTGAGATAATAATCACTCTAACTGAAAAACTGGAGGCTCTATTTGGAGTTGCAAAAGCGTAAGCGCTTGTTTTTCAGAGAATCTCTCTGATAAAAACTGTTTCAATTCTAGATTCATACTACTCTAATAAAATTAAATAAACCTGTATGATACACCTGAGTTCATCGTTCTTCAAGAAGACTCCTCTCCCCTCTTCTGGTAAAAAACGATAGAGTATGCTATACAGACAATACTCATACACTATAAGTATAACCAAGAATTATCTAACAGCAATGATTGCTCAACTAAAAAAATATAAAGTATTGACATTTTATATAAAATATTTACATTGTAGATGCAATATTGCAATAAATATAAAAATTCTTGTTATGAAAAATCAAATACAAGATCTTATTGCGATTATAATCGTAATTGCTCTAAGTTCTCTTATTGGATGGTTTATAAATCCAATATCATTATCATTCCTCAGTGGAATGATTTGGATCCCAATTGTGTGGGCAGTAAGTATTCTCTTAGGGATATTTATCCCACGCGCAAACTGGGCACCACAATTGTGGGGACCAGCTTTCTGGACACAGATCATCATCAAGATAATCAGTGCGATAACCCTTTTTTCCATAATCTTTAATGGGTCAATTACCCAACTGATATGGAAACAAGTTTTTTTCCCTCCTCTCCTAGCAGTTGTATTTTTTGGTTTTTATTATACCGAAAAGTACTTTTGGGAAAATTTTTATGAGAACATACTATGTTCTCGGATAAAAAGATCCGAAACTGCTCAGAGATGGGCTAAAGGGATATTGGTTAGTATTGTAATTATCATCATCTTTTGGCTGATGAGAAAGCTATACTAACAGACAGCTGATGGGGTTTCCATCAGCTGTCTTTTTTTTATAGTACATCTTAGTGAGGCCACGTTCGTGTACCTTGTCTTGTAACAAACTGCTCTATAAAATAATTAGTAAACTTGCTTACAGGAATATTTCATAATCATTGAGCAGTACGGGTCAGTAATGGTTGTGTGCTGACTCCACCATTTCATATGGTAGGATCACAGAAGAAAATACCAAGTGCGTTTTTGTCACCTGTTGCCAATACAACTGGATCAGTACTCCATGCAGTATTAAGATTTCCATTTCAATCCTCAACAAATAAATCTTGCTGGCTTATAGCACAATATAATCATTGCAAGAGTTTGAGGCTTTGTGTACTCCTACCATTTCAATCTGCTGGATCAAACTGGGCGATCAATTTACATTGTTCTTTGAACCATTGAGCAAATGTTGATCATGTTGAATCTTGAGTTGACTTGACATGAGATAAAAATTCGTTTGCACTCATTTGGGTCGGAGGGTTAGATCAAGGAGTGCATGGCAATGGCATTCATGTATTTGTCACAAATGTTTCTAAAAGTACTGGATGGTTGAGTTTTTGATATTGCTGAGTAATAAATGCAAGATCGAGCACCTTTTCTTGAAAGAGATATTCAGGCAAATATGCTAATTGCTTCAATTCCTTGGTTGAGATGATAGATTCATCAATACCTAATTGTCATATTTGCATGATTGGATAGACTGATTGCTTTTTGTATCTATCCAAGAGTACTTGTAATGGCTCATCTGGGTATCTTTGCATCAGATGATCTCGCATCTCTTTATCTAGATTATATTCCTGACGGAGGTGACTTCCAAGGTTTTTCTGAATTGTTTCCCATTTTTTGTCTCTCCTAACATTATAAATTCCTGGTACTTTTTGTAACTCTTCTTGAGGAAAACTATTGAGATTAACAATGGTTTCAGACGTATCAAAAATAATTCAATTCATGTTCTGAAGTGCGCGCAATGATTTATCTCACAAATACAGCTGTAACACATTCTCAGTTGAGTATGTTTCTCTATCAATACTCACCGCTCTTAGATTATCATCAAGTGCTTTCTTTTTTGCAGCGACATCATCATCCCATAATTCTGCAACTGATTCTCGTACTTTTTTTGTTCCAGGTCTTTTATCGAGTGTTGAGAGTCATAACCATCAAGCAAATGGCAACACCGTTCACCAACTCAAAAATGAATCCTTCATAGTTCATCATACATTTTGGAATCGATTTTTTCATTCTGGTGGTTTGGAAAACATTGCTCATACAGTCTTAAACACTCAAGATCATACTTTTCGTGCTCAATATGTCAAAAGAGCTAGTGGAGCGAATTTTGTTGCTCATTTTGCTCATTTACTCAATATTCAGACAGTTCATTTCATCATACTCGCGACTCACTTATATGGAACAACTTCATCAATCCAATCCTTTATCTCGTGTTCTGCATAGTCAATTATTCATCATGGTTGTGATATTCATCATCACTCAAATGCTTCTCAAGCAGTAATATTTCATTCTAAGTCTAAATCATCAGAGACATTATTCCTTACATAATCAGCAATACTATTGACTCATAAACTTCATAAGAAATGAGCTACCTTCATACTCTCTGTCCATCATCATGATTGATTTCAATCTGTATTTCTTTGAAAATACGAACGTAAATAACGGATTTGATCTGGAATAGCTCTTGTAAAGGCAACTTGTAACAACCAATCATCACTATCTTTTCTTGCATCTGGATTTCCAACATCCCATTCTGGAGGATACCTATTATGATCTCTTTCTCTTTTGAGATATGCGTATGTTGCTTTGATTTTTTTCTGCATATCTTGATCCAAAAATACTCTCTTCATAATATCATTGAGAAATAGTTGATTTCCTTTTATTCTATCTCATCAACCAAGCATCGTCAATATCTGGTTCTTCTCATTTGGTCGTTCAATAACACGCAAAACAATAGCTAATGAATAATTATAAAGATTATTGATTGCATTAGGTGCTGTGTCTTGCTTCGCAGCGTTTTCTGCTGCAGCAACATATCATGCGACCAATCATTCTGCAGTAACCTTTGTCACATCAATCGTTGCATAAACATCTCAATTCCTCTCAACTGATTGATTAATTCATGGTGTTTGCTTAATTGTCTCTTTCGATCATGTTCATGTAGTAATTGTTGTTTGTCATGCTGCTGTTGCTATCACTGCTTGTGATGCAGTTTGTCAAGAAGACGGACTTCCATATGGAGTTATAGGAGGCACTCATTGAGATTGTATTTGTTGATATGTAGGATATTGCTGTTGCATAGCAGCTTGCTGACCTTGTACTGGTCAAGTCTCAGATTGTTTTGTTGTTCACATCATACCTACTCAAAGTTTCTCTTGTTTTAACCATTTCATAATTGCTTTAATTTCTCTATCTCTCCATCATCTCTTAAATCATAGATTATATAATACCGAGACTAATTGATAGTCTTTTGCTAATGATGATTTCGATTCATCAAGCACAAGTTTTATCCTACATGTTGTAAGAATTATATTATTACTGATCTCATTGTATTTTGGCTTTCGATTATCAAGATCTCATGCGCTGACCTTATTGGTAAGCTGATTTAATTCTTTAACATATCTTACCAAGTCAGAAGTAAAGAGTTGAATTCTATGATCCTGTAGGGTTAATAACGTAGTCGTTAAATCTTGTGATAATATCAGTGTCTGCATACTTAAATTTTTACTATATGCTTTGTTAATTTTATCATTTTTCTTTGCCTGTTTTCTATCTTGTTTTGTTTTACGCTGGAATTCTTTCTTACCTGGTGTTATTATTTTTCATGCAAGGTCTCTCAGTTCATCCTGTGAGAGAACTAGTCGCAGGCATTCTTCAATAAACTTTTTAACTTGTAACGTTGCCGTATCTTCTTCAAATTCTACGAGACTTTTGATAAATTCTCAATATATTTTTCTACTATTATCATCGAGTTCAAAGAATCAGATTGGTTCATCATCATAGGAAACAATAATACGATGTTCATCAACTGATTTTTTGAAGATAAATCATTTTTTCTTTGATGATTGTTCTATTTCACCTGTAAAATTATCATTGATAATTTTAAGATATTCAGATCATGAAATTGGTGCATTAATAATTTTTCATTGACTTTTCATATCTATAACTTTACCAAAAAATTTCTTCTTAGCATCAGCTCAAGTTACTTCTTTTCATAAATTAACTAATCATTTCGTATCTATAGGCATTGTATTGGGTGGTTAAAAGTTTTTGCACACTATATTTTATTAATTTTTAATTTTCTGTCAAATTTTTGAGACTATTTTGTAAGAGATTGTTGGAGTCAGGTCAGAATACGCTGAGCAAGAATAATATTTCTCGTTATATACCTGTGATTTGGGTGATTTGTTATTTTCATATTATAGTCTCTTTGCAGATTGACATGTGGTTGAGTAGTTTCAGAAGGACTAGAAAGGAAATATGATAAAAATCACTTTCTTTTAATACTATATCAGTCAACATAAAACATTTCTTGTGCATCGTCATCGCATGATTTACAAACTGGAAGGCGATTCTTTTTTTCTTTAAGAAAGTTACTGTCAGTAGGATCAGCAGTTCACAGATCAGTAATTTTATCATATTGCACGCGTGCTTCAGTATCATTCCGATACATACGAATCCATCATCCATCAATATCTTTGATAATAAACTGCCTTTCCTTTGTTCTGATACGTTCATGCTGAAAAAATATATTGATTGTCTTTCTCGTGTACGCATCTATAGCCGATGAGGTATCGGTAGTTGCATGTGCTTTGATATAAGCATCAAGATTCTCATAAACCTCTACTTGATCAAGTATGAATGAAGATGAACGTTCATTAGCTAAGATTTTTCAGACATATATTTTTCAATCATAGACAAAATGCTTAATGGTAGATCATTGAGTCTTGAAGACATAATACTGCAATGATTCTTCTACTGGGAGATTATAGATTGTCTGTTCTTCTTCATTTCAATTATCTAATGTATTTCTTATCGGTTCAGATATTTTTCTTGCTGGATTATCAAAATAGCTCATCCATTCATTGAGGATTTTCCCTTTATCTGCCTGAGGTATGAGTGATGTTTTATCAAGCTTCTTATATGCTTCAAGAATTTCATCAGCATGTTCACGTACAGAGTACATCACTGCATCATGATACATCAACAGCATCGTCAGTCAAGAAGCTGGTGATTGATGTTGTAGTGATCTTAGCGAAATATCAAATGTTTTACCGTCCTGATAGACTTCTTCATTCTTGTCATTATATCACTTATATGTATCTCACCATGAGCAATCAGTAACTCATTGTTGCTCTGCAATCGATTTTTTTATTGCATGTATCAAATTATACGCAAGAGGGATCTTGAATCACTCAACTAACTCTTTCATCGAATAAATTTTTGCAAGTAATTCTTCTGTACTTCATGCAGTAAGTGTCTTAGTATATCAAGAGGGAGTATAGGTAGTATCTTTGATATATATCTTGAATTGTTCATTTTTCTCGTGTGTATTGCTAAGAGTATATGTATATTCAATAGACTCTCAAATATCATTCTCTAAACTACCTGTATAATTATCAGCATCCTTCAAAACACTCCAACGCTTCCTCTCTGTAGATGATGAACGATCTTTCTCTCTTTTTTTTGCGATCTGGTGCATATAGCTACCAAATTCACTATTTTCATGTCATATCGTTGGAGTAAATATTCATACTTTATCGAGCAGTTTTTTTTTATGAGCATTGAAAACATGTTCCATTGCAATCGCTAATCGTTCATCTGAATCATAGTCTTGATATGATAGATTATATGTACTAGTATGCTTTTTTGTATCATCCAGATCAAGATGATGAAGCATATAGTGTAATGTGTCTTCGATGGTTGGTTTCTTGGTAAAAAATCATATTCACGTACGAATAAACTCATATATATCAGCTGCATGATCATCAGTAAGTTTACTAGTCAAATCATCATTATTATACAGTCTTGAAGCAAAGAGCTCCTCTTTCAGATATGTACGAATTCGTTGAGTCATTTCGTCCTTTTCATGTAATTTTGATATCATATTCTTTTCTGCCCCAGCAAGCATTTTTTTTCTTGTTTTCAGAAGTGCATGGTATGTTGTTCCATGAATAAATGGACGCAGTAGTTTGAGTTGTGCAAAATGATCTGTTGGACAAATTCCTAGTATTCAATCATTTTTGACAGCGTCGAGAAGTTCTTGGAGATTTCTCGTATTTGATGGTCATAAGAGGTCAGTGCTTACTGATGAAACAAGGCTCAAATCCTTAATAAGCTGTGATGCAAGAAATGTTAACTGATTGTGGTTGTATGCATTCTTATAATCAAACAGTTGATTTGTATGTCGTTCTGGATTAGTAAATGATATACGATGATTATCTCATAGTGGAGATGACTTATATGATTTGAGTTGCTTTGAAACAGTATCAACTCAAACCATTGACTTAGCAAACTGCAGTTTTCTAGAAAAATATCACGTTACTGCAGACTGACGTGCAGTATGAACTGATACTAATGGATTGTGTATTACATCGTCTGCTTTATGCTTTTCTTGCTCATACTCCTCAATTTTTTCTTCTCGTTTTTCTTGATATGATTTACTCTTCAATGCTTCTGCACATGCTACTCATGCTTGATACCATTTTCTTTTAAAATCTAATAACCATCAATTAATATTAATACGAGGTTTTTCGGTATCAATCTTCAAAATAGTATCATCTTGGAGATCTTTGAGAAGCATCGTAAATACGGATTGATCAATACTTCAATACTTATGTTGAAATTTATCATATAAATCATCCATGGTAATAAATGATGATTTTCCTTTTGATGCTATATATACATCTTCTATAATAATGAGAATAGCCTGACGAGCCAGTATTTTTTCTTCTAAAGACAATTTTTCATATCATCAATCAGATATACTCCTGAGTAAAGATTGTCGATCACTTCATGTTGTGGGTAATGAAGGTGATCATGTAGGTCAATAAGATAATCAAGATGATTCAGATGTTCATATGAACGGAATAACTCTTCTTTTCACTACTCTTTGTTCTTCTTTATCTTTATCTTCTTCTTTTACTTTATTATGCTGTATACTCAGAGTATTTGCTCTTGATAATCATGTATTTGAAGAATCTACTAAAGCATCTACTTTGGGTTTATAGTATAAAATAACTGATTCGAGATCAAGGTTTAGACTAACATTCTCATTATATTCAATACTCGAAGAAATAAACGTCAGAGTATCTGAAAGAACCTTTGATACGTGATGAGCATATTTCGTTTGTTGTTGAACTATATTTGTTGCAGTAAAGAAAACTTCAGATATAGCTTTTATGATCTCTTTTTCATTTTCTTCAGCTTGGGCTTTTTCTAGAAGGTTATATAGGATACTAGAAAAGTCTTCAGATCAGTAAGATCAAGCTTTTCATATTTCCTCAAATGCTTTTAACTGTTCTAGAAATGATTTTTCCATCGTTTCTTGATACAAATAAAATATACACTATTCTAAGTGTAAAGAATTAAAGAGTTTTTGTCAAAAAAAATGATAGAACATTAATAAAGCTCTGAAAAATTCATGCTCCACGATATTTTTTCTATACTTGCAAATTTCTTTATTTACTCGATTTATCTAAAAACAGAGGTTTCTTGAGAAAGATCCTCATGCGGGAAAAATTTGATTCCAGAAAATTTTATCCCTTTTTCAGATATTTCGTAAAAAGAGCCATCAAAAGTTACATCTCTTCTTATTTGCTTGTATACAAAAACTTTTTTATATTATTGTTGCTGCTCGTCTGATAGGTTGCATGATTCTAATCGTGCGGAGAGTAATGATGTTTTATATCCTGAAGGTAAATCTTGTAATTCATTGTACATTTTAAATAATACTCAATACCAACTACGAATTTCATCTCAATTTCTACATAAACAACGCTCCTGCTCTGCTCGAACATGCTTATATAATGGTTGGAGTTTATCGATAGAAGTAAAAGCTTTGATAATGGGTAAAAATTGTACTACGACTAGATGTGGTGGTACACGCAGTTCAACAAGTTGTTTGGAAATGTGTCCAAGAAGGATGTCATCATCAATATACTTGAGTAATAATGATAATAATTTGGCATTTTGGTTGTCCCATTTCGATTGCTGTTGTTTTGTTGTTCATGCTTGAGCAGCTTTTTTCGCTTTCTCTTGGACTGCCTCAATTTGTTCAGCGGTGACTTCTCATCATTCTGCAGTATTTGCACTTTGATCAATACCATCAAATCATCATAGTATATCTGACATAATATTACAATAGCGTATAAATTTGATTTAAATATGTATATTTACATTAATTACAAATAATCGCCAGAGCAACGAGACTGATAATTGTTACTCTTATACGAGAGGAATACATATACTCTACCCAACTAGATTATAGTGTAGGAATCTAAAAGAAAAATGCAAGACTGCTCTCTATTTTGATAGAGAACATTAGGATTCGTGTTTTCTTGAAAACTATTGATTTTGAACTATACAGAAAATGAGATAAATTTTTTATAAGTTGTTGAGAAATTCATCTACTGTTTTACTTGTAGGTAATTTTCAAGGTTCAAGCGGTTCACCAACCTCGGAATCTCAAATTCCTTTCATCAAACCTCACAATATACTAGTATTTATGATACGTTGACGAGAACTATATAAAGATTTTTCTTCTGATCAAAATAATTTTGTATCACTAAGATAGTAAATTAGGAGAGTTTTAATCTGCCTCAAAGTTGTATCTCATGTGTTTGTAGATTTCAATGATAATAATTCTGCTAGACTACTTTGTTTCTTGATTTTGGATTTATCAGTATCTAGATCTATAAGTGAAAATGTAAAAATATCTGCTAATTCTTTCAAATCATCAAGAAATGTCTCGATTTCTGTTGCATTCATGAAAGATTCATATTGATTATAATCAAGTTCTTTTTTATTAAAAAGATCTTCTCTTTCTTGACGATATCATGTAAAATAATTCGTAATTGAGTGAAATATATATTTTTTAAATGCTTCTTGAATAGCTGGATAGGTACGTAGGGCTACTAGATATGTATTAAATCTATACTTAAATGACTTATTGTTATCAGACTTAATTTTGCGTCCTAATTGACGAATTGCATCTTTTAAATTATTTTTTAAGTATTCAATACTGAAATTTGGTTGTAAAATTTCAAGAATTGGATTAAGCTCTTCTTTATTGTCTTTAAAATAAACATGCATTTCTTTTATTTTTGGGTCATTAAGAACATTTAGATTATTTCATTGATCTAAATCACTAGCTAATTCGCTTAAATCATTTTTTGTAGTATCATCAACACTACTTTCAGTATTAGGTAAGAACTCATTTGATCAGAAGTTTTCAAAAGACATGGTAATATAAAGCAAGAATACTAAAAGAATATAATAAGTATAGTCACCAATATATCATTTGTCAAATTTTCACAACTCAACTCATTTTTTCCAAACTCTCGCTTGAAAATACACAACGGGTAAGTATAGTAGAACGGTTTATTTTAGACTACAGACTATGAAAAAAGGATTACTCTTTTTCCTCCTTGCATCGTTTATTATTACCTGATTGTTATGGACAGTGAGAGATACCACAACAACGACAGCAGATTGAGAAAGAAAACTCGTACAGCACGAAACAAAAGAAGTCGATCTCAATGAGTTTCTTGAACTCTATAATGATCAACAATTTGAAGAAATTATCTTAAAAAATCAAGTTGAGCTACAATGATATGTACCATTTACTTGAGAAGTAACAACAAGTAGATTCCTTAATCGATGACCAGCACCAGAAGAGGTATTTACCGTCTTCAAAACCAATAAACCTGCAGACACATCACTGCCTGAGCTCTGAATCTCTCTCACAGGAGCAACAAGTATCTCAGTAGTCTTTACGCAAGATAATTTTTTAAGTAAACTCTTGCTTGAACAGATTCTTCCGTTGATTTTCTTTATTTTAATTTTAGTCCTTGCATTTAGATTATTTGGTCCAAAATGATGAGGAATGCCATGATTTGGTATCAAGGCATGACAGCTGAGAACGGAAAAAGACGTACAGACGAGATTTAAAGACGTAGCGTGAATGGAAGAAGTCAAAGATGAACTCGTAGAAGTAGTTGATTTTCTAAAGCATCCCAAAAAATATCAAAGAGTATGAGCAAAAATACCAAAATGAGTCTTATTATGGTGACCTCCATGATCTGGTAAAACACTTGTTGCAAAAGCGGTTGCTTGAGAGGCTCGTGTTGCGTTTTTCTCAGCATCGTGATCAGAATTTATGGAAATGTTGGTATGAATGTGAGCAGCAAAAGTAAGAGAGTTGTTTAAAAAAGCAAAAGCTGCTGCTCCATCGATCGTGTTTATCGATGAGATCGATACTATTTGAAGAAAAAGATGATGATGATATACGTGATGACACCAAGAACAAGAACAGACACTCAACCAAATTCTCACTGAAATGGACTGATTTGATACGTGAAGTAATGTGATTGTGATAGCAGCAACAAACAGACCAGAAATCCTAGATCCTGCACTACTCAGATCATGAAGGTTTGATAGAAAAATCATGGTGTGAAATCCTACGCTCGAAGAAAGAAAATTAATCTTGGAGATTCATACACAAGACAAGAAACTGGGATCAGATGCAGATCTAGAAACACTCGCAAGAAGAACAAGTGGATTTGTTGGTGCAGATTTAGCAAATGTGATCAATGAAGCAGCACTCAAAATTGCAAAAGAGAACAGAAAAGAAATTACTATGGCAGATTTAGACTATGCGCTAGAGAAAGTTATCATGTGACCAGAAAAAAAGATCAAAACACTCAAAGAACACGAAAGAAATATTGTAACCTATCATGAGCTTGGACATGCAGTCACTGCATATCTCCTCCCAAATGCTGATCCTGTAGAAAAAATTTCAATTGTATCAAGATGAATGGCATTGGGAGTAACGTGGATGATGCCAGAAGAAGATAGATATCTATACTCAAAAGCAAAATTTATGGATGAGATGGTAACACTCTTATGATGAAGAGCAGCAGAAGAGGTCTTCTTCTGAGAAGATGAAATAACTACATGAGCATCAAATGATTTTGAAAAAGTAACAAAAATCGCGAGTAATATGATTCTCAAATATTGAATGGATCCAGAAATTTGAACATTACTCTGGTATGACAAAGAAAAGACTGAGATGTATCACTTCAAGCCATTCAGTGAAAAATTTGCACAAAAAGTAGACGAAAAAATTCAGGAACTTGTTCAAGAAGCATATAACAAAGCATTAGTGCTTATCAAAAAGAACAAAAAAATTATCGATAAAATGGCGCAATTACTCAAAGAAAAAGAATATATCAGTAAAGATGAATTCCT
>SKJI01000040.1 GCA_007115995.1 candidate division SR1 bacterium | reverse complement strand
TCTGCAAACGATCATGCAGGAACAGTTTCTCATTTTTGATGCGGGCTGAAAGGGAACGCATGAAGCTTGGTCAATCAGTACTGCTCGACACATTGACAGAGATGTGCAAACGCCTCTTGAGATTCTGATGGAAATCAGACGATCAGATCAGCACCAATACTGATCAAATCACGATCTGGTCTGTTGAGTGACCTGATACGAGTCAAGACAGTATCGAGTCTCTCATAGTCATAATTTCTATTCATCAGTTTCAAAACACCAGTATCAAAGTGCTGAATCGAAAAATGAAAATGCGGCAAGAAACGACTATCATGCATCAACTCAAAAAACTGATCATCGAGAAATTCTGGTCATAAACTAGATATTCTAATGCGTTCTATAGATGTTTTTTGTAAGATAGCTTCTAGCAACTCAGAAAATTTATTTTCAGCAATCTTTCTCGTATGTGTTGCTCACCACGCAGCAAGATTAACCCCCGTCAAGACGATCTCATTTCATCATAATGCAACAAACTCGTTGACCTCATCGATAATCTCAGCAAGTGGACGATTTCTATTGGATCATCTCTTATAAATAGTCAAACAAAACGTACAAAACGTATCACATCCAGACTGAATAACGATAAATTTTTTTGTATAGAGACGTTTTTTATGACGTTCTTGGCGTTCCTGCATATCAAGCTGCTGTTTTTCTTCAAATCATACTTCACGATTGAGCTGATACTGTCCAATATCTCATAAATCTGTCTGGGTGGCAGGATCCTCTCCCAACAACGTAATACGCTCTTTCCATGGCAACAACTCAGGATATAATCAGAAAAATTTCTCATATTCCATCGACTCTCATTTTTCAAATGCTCAACATCATGTCAAATATAAACTCTGTCATTTCGATAAATTTTTTTTTGCTTCTTTCACTCGCTTAGATTTTGCTCTATCAGTCACTACACACGTAGCCATAAGATGTCACTGTTCATTATCAAATCATCTTTGGGAAAAATATGCAAGCCACTTATTGAGATAGAACTTATTTACCTTACATCAATATATAGAATGCTTCATAGAAAATCGAAAACTTATAAAATACAACGAAAGGAGCATTTTAAGATATTATTTAGTGTATAGATCCTTCCGATATTTTATACAGTATAGCAATATCAACACTGTTTGCAAAGGACACTATGATACTGTAAGAAATATACATACCAATCCTATGATGAAGAAAGAATTCTATCAAGTTTTTTTATTTTTTCATGGTCAATTGTATTCTTCTTGTGTATAATGACGATATCATGATCAGTTTTTCTCGTTTTTGCCAATGCTACACTTACAGGATCAATTTTTTTCCAATTGAGCTGAAATTTTTGTGTCACATCCAAAAAATATGTTTGAATCATTTTTGCTATAAAAGGAAGTAAGGTTAGTTCTGAATATTTAAAAAAAGCTATTGCTATAAAGATAAGAAAAATTGGGATAATAAGCAAAAAAGCCATTCATCTTGCGACACCATTTCTATATAAGGTATTGAACATTCATAATCAAATACCTAGTCAAATAGCTAATATAATCAACTGAAAAATACTTATTGTCACAGGTCATACCTGAATAGACATGTTAAAAATTCATTTAGAGACATTCCTAGGAATGAAGATTTTCATCATAATAGTGCACTTGTTGATACAAGTAAAACAACAATACAATTATAATAAAAAATGTCAAAAATGTCAAAAAATTAGATATAAACTGTAAAATTACATAGTATCCAAATAATCTAATCAGAGAATAATTGTTACTCAAGATCAAAATTCAGGATCAGCAATTACTTCTTTATAATCAACAAATGCCGCAAGTGTTTTGATAGTTTCAGGATATCGTCAATCTCACGGTATTATAATCTTTGTGACTGCAACTGATTCAGGAGCATTGGTTATTCTTTCAATGGTAAATCACCTCTGAATTAAATCCAATGCCAGTGCAGTTGCTACTCCAGAAACACGATATCATAGTGCTCTAGCTTGCTGTGTATCAATTCAGTTGAGTACTCTTATTGGTGCTTTTTCTTTGAGAAATCACTGATTATGAATAACCCAAAAAGCAAAATCACTTGTATGAGAGTAGTACGATAAGTTTCTTGCACTTGATCATTGTGGCAGTAAAACTGACATTCATCAAAATTGACTTCTCTCACCAAAATATAAAACACATCACGGTGCCATAAGATCTGGAACTGATCTATTACACTCTGCAGTATACACATATGAGAAATAATGCCTTTCTTGATCCATATACTGTCCTAACCAAAAAAGGTTTTTAATAGCAATATTAGTTTTCACAACATCATCAAGATTTTCATAGAGTGTGACAATCGTTGATATATTTCATAATCTTGTGGCTTTTTGGAGTATTGCTTCTATTATAAGCTGTTGCCTTAATGCACGAGAAAAATCTGATGTAGTCATCCTTGACCTTGCATATTTGAGAGCTGTTTCACCATCAAAAGTTTGCCATCACGGTGCTACAGAAAATGTTATATATGAGTCGTTAGGTCATGGATACAACGTATCATGTATTCTTTCAGGAACATTAATATCAATTCATCATAATGCATCTACAAATGTCACAAATCATGAAAAATCTAATACAGCATAGTATGGAATATCTACTCAAGTTATCTCACTCACTTTATCTGCAAGAGCCTTTGATGCATAATGATGATCATTTCATGATGCAATATACGCATTAGGGTATAATGCATTAATTTTCCCTGTATGTCAATCACCAAAGTTCACATAAAAATCTCTAGGTATTGAAAGAAATGTTACTGCCTCGAGCTCTGGATTATATGATGCCAACATAATTGTGTCTGTCAGTAATCAACCACGATTATCATCACCAGCATATCATGCTATAAGCACATTAATATTTCCATATCTATCTTTATCTAATGGTTCTCATATCTGTTGACTAGCAAATATGGTTACTTGTCTCACAACTGATTGTCACGCTCAAGTAGCAAATGCCCATCACCATCTTCAAATCATAAATACAACGATTATTGATGCAATGACTACCCAGGTTTTGATGAGTACATCTGTTGTCATAATATCTTGCAATGAGAATTTTTTCGAAAGAGATCAGAGTTTTCTTTTAAAGAATCACTTTTTAGCCATCAATACACAAAGAAATTAAACGGAAAAAGTATATAGATTCATTCGTCTTCATCAAGTGAATTTAAGCCCCTACTCTAAAATATATCTCCTTATCAACGAGTTCTTTCTTGCGACCATATTTGAGTGCGGTAATTTGCTTGATAATCTCAATTTTCTCAGGAGTATTAAGTGCTGGATCTTCCCATGGTAGTCTCACATTAATACTAAATGCATTAGTAGGTTGCATATCAACTGACATTTTTATGACTCATTTAAATTTATCAAGATTGACAAGATCAGCGCCGGAAAAACTAGGAGCAAACTGTTTTTCCATAGATTCTATATCATCTACTCAGATTCTATAACACATCATATTTCCAATATTACCAAAAATTGGATCTTTAAGATTAACTGCTCATCCCAATCATTTCTTTTCAAGCTGTCCAAGATACTGATGCGCCAACACCAATCACAACTTATATTTTCTTGCCTCAGACAAAATACTCTCGATAGCAGGCGTAATAAAGTTCTGAAACTCATCAATATATAAGAAATGAGGCACTCTCTTATGCTCTGGCAACTCTGCTCTACGAAACGCTGCCAATCTTACTTGTGAGACAACCATCATACCCAATAGATTCGCATTGATATCTCCCATCTTACCTTTTGAAAGATTCATAATCAATATCTTTCAACTATCCATTGCCTCAGAGATACTAAATGACGATTCTGGCTGTCCTATAATATTTCTCAAGATAGGTGTCGTCGTCAACGGACCAAATTTAGATTGAAAATATGGAATAATTTCAGCTTTTTCCCTATCTCCCATTGCATTGTACGTTTTCTCCCATCGTGCACGTACTACGGGGTTTTTAACGTTTGATACCTTTACTTTTTGATATGCTTGATCAGTAAATAATCTCATAATCTCTACAAGCGTTCCTCAATCTGGCTGCTCCATTAATGTAAGAACACCATTTCTAAAGTAATCTTGAATACGGGGACCAAAAATCTCTGGTCAATACAACTGTACAAACATATCTACTGCATCATTCGTCACCAGGTCTCTTTCTCTTTCGTTTTTTGCTATCAAAAAATTAAATCAAACAGGAAGCTCGTCATTCCCTGCATCCCAGTATATCAAATCATCAATTCTTTCCTTTGGAAAATACTCCAAACATCACTCAGCCAAGTCTCCATGAGGATCAATCAACGTGAATCATGCTCAATTAAGCATATCTTGATTGAGCATTGTACGCTGAATAGTTGATTTTCCGGTACCTGTTTGCCCAATAATATAAAAGTGCCTAAATCTATCACCAAATGCTAAATTAATTTCTTTTTTTACTCACCCATACAAATTATATCATAAATTCAATCAGTCATGTGGCAAATTGTCAGGTGCTGGCACAATTTTAAACTTTTGCCATACAATACGAGGATTTTTATTTGTTCTACTATGAGGAAAATGAAAAATACTCGCCAACTCTTTGATATTCAAAATTTGCGTGGAAATTTTAAATAATCACTTCTTAAAAGTAAAATACGGTCTTGAAAACAATCTCAGTGCATAGCGTTTATTGAATGCTTCTGTGTCTTTATCTTGCAAGTATGCCAATGAGTTCAGTCAGATATAGTTATACTGATTCAACGATCTTGTAAGATCATTGATCATTTTATCAGGTCTATTTTTGTCAGGTGATAGTGCAATTCATCTTAACACTACAACAAATCACTCATCTTCAGCTTTCTTTTCAATATCACCAAGTTGCTGTTGAGAAAAGTTTTTATTGACCTTTTCAGTATCTCAATCCTTGTCAGCAACAAACAGTTTTGAGAGAAACGAAAATAATCATCATGATGATCACTCTTTAAGTTTTTCTACTTTTTTTCTCATTTTCTTTTGCCATGACTCTGAAAGCGGAGAAACAAGAATTTGCAGTCACAATTTTTCTTCCATCCCTACTCTTGCATATCATGCAAGAATACTATCCATAGGGTCAACTTCAAAATTTTCATATGTCTTGATTGGATACTCATTATCCTTGGTAAGGACATAGTATCATCATGCATAGTACATACCAGCATCAAGAAATTTGGGCTGAGCAATAGCATCAATAACTGCTCATGGATAAAATGATGAAATTACTTTTTCAAATGTTTCTAAATAGTCAAGCGGTACTCATAAGACAAATTTAATCAACTCTTTTTCAACAATAAGTTCACATGAAATATATGGCTGTCAAAAGAATCTATCAGATAATGTTTTACTATAAATAGCATAAAAATTCTTATAGACCTGATTCATTACTTCTATATTTTGCTTCATTGATTGTATAGCATCATTATTTTTATCTGCATCTGAACTTGATACAGGCATTTTAACTTGAAAAAATCTCAAATCTCTTGCTTGTTTATGCGCATGTTTTCTCTTGAGTACAAACAAAAACCGGTCAACAATACCATAAAAAAGAAAAAAAGAAACTATAATCAAAACCAATCGCGTATATCGCATGCTTACAGTATATAGTTTTTATTATAATTTGCAAAAGGTTGATACCTAAAATATATCAGAAAGCACGCATATTTTTATATGAAATTACTTTATATAACTTTGTCAATTTTAGATATCAAAGAAGTATGTATTTTTTGCATTTTCACGTTGCTATGAGTACTATAAAATCATCATCAAGAACTCAAAGGAAGGTTCTCCCGCCACCCAAGGGTATTCAGATGATACGGTATTTCCGTTCAGATAGTCCAACAGGTCTATCGAACTCCTCTTCAGAGAGCGGCATTCTTTCTTATTTTCGATCTCTTACCTTGGCATAGCAAGATAAGAAATCGGCATTAAGATAAAATGCCAGCCGCTCTCTGAGCGGCATATAAAGGTATTTCCTTTATGTGCCTTTTTTTTATGAAAAAATATAAGGAAGGTTTGAAAAAGTGAGAAAATTTTATGAAATGAAATTTTCCCCGCATGATGACGATCCATAAGGAACCTCAATGTTATATATAATCGAATAAATGGAACGACACATAAGTGTTGCATATAACCGTTTACAAGTAATTTTTCAGAGGTTCCTTAAGCATAGTAAAAGCGAAAAACGATATACTAATATCATAACACTCTATTGATCTCCCACATCATAATAGCAGCAGCTTGTCAGACATTGAGCGATTCTTTGATACCAATCATTGGTATATGATAGAGTCCATTAACCAATCAACGAGTTTCCTGAAGCAATCACGTTTTTTCGTTTCACATGATCAATGCAACGGATGATGTGCTTTCTAAAAGCGTTTTTCTATCATCAGAAAACAATCTCACTGACCTACTTGATTGAGTTAATTCTGAGCCCAAAATGCATAATCATTGCTCACGTAACCACGACAAGACATGGGTAGTATTTCTATTTTTATACACAATTGTCGTGTGTTCTGCACCCAAAGCAGTTTTTGATACTTTCTCAGACAACAAAGGATCAGGAGTAAATCCTGAAAGAACAACTCCCCATCATAAAGCATCTGCTGTACGCAACATATTTCAGGTATTATACGATGAGCGAATGTTTTCAAGTATAAGTAATGGTTTCGACATATATACCATAAACATTAAAAGAAATAATATGTATACAATACGTTATAAAATATTTAATATCTTGTAAGAAATATGATGTAATACATTATCTACTGTTCTATCTAATACTATTCTTTACAAAAATGCAAATAAACTCATCAATAATTAAGAACATTTATTACTTCAATTACTGCTCCATCATCCATTTCTATTATTCATGTATCAGCTTTCTGTCATCAAGATTCAGCATAAAAAGGTGTCTTATTAGTAATCACTACTCTTTTCCCATCTACTCTAGTATCTCTCAAAATCACAACATTGTCAGCTTCAAGATCCATGTATCATATAAATTCTGTTGGAGGCAATCATTCTATCAAAGCAGACCAATCTGTTGATTGCGTAAATTTTTGCTCTGATCCAGCACGAGAACGTTCTTGAGCATCATGCATAGCTTTATCAAATCATTCTAAATTGATGATTCATCAAGCTTGAGCAACTAATTCTTGAGTTAATTCTAATGGAAATCCATATGTATCATAAAGCATAAATGCATCTGCTCAAGAAAGTATCCAATCTCATGACCTGTCTTCTATCATCTGATTGACAAGTTTCTCTCAAGCATGTAACGTTTTAGCAAATTGCTTACATTCATCATACAAAACTAAAACAGTTTGATTTGAAATAGTACCATCATATAAAGTATTACAATGTTCTTTGATATGATATAAAACTTCTTCTATACCTTCTAGTGTTCATCAATGCTGTGTCCATTGAAAGTACATCCTTCTAATAATTCTTCTCAAAATATATCATCTTGATTCATTTGATGGAATGAGTCATTCATGAACGAGCTGTAATGCTGTCCTTGCATGATCTGCTATTATTCTTTTTGCTGATAATGATAATTCAGTCTCTGACAAATAATCCAAAATAGGTTTGAATATATCAGTATCATATACACTTGCGTTTTTTAATGGTCACTGTATTATTCATGCTTGATGTTGCACAACCATACAAATACGTTCAAATCACATTCAAGTATCTACATGTTTTTCAGTCAGTTCTGAAAAATCTCAAGTCTTATCTTTATAATACGCCATAAAGACATTATTCCAAATTTCCATTCGATTTTCTTCATCATTTCATACATTACTAGAATCAGGAGGAAATTCCTCTTCTCATACCCGATAAAATATCTCAGTATCTGGACCACATGGTCAGGTAGAACCAGCAGGTCATCGCCGATTATCACTTTTTCATAGATAAGAAATTTTATGTAATGGAATTCACTGTTTTTGCCACAAAAGAACCGTTTCTTCATCTCTAGGAGCATCCTTATCTCAAGCAAAAACAGAAACACAGAGCTTATTGGGATTGAGTTTTAAAACGTTTACCAAAAAATCATAACTTCGAGCAACAGACTCTTTCTTGAAATAATCACCTAATGACCAATTCCCCATCATTTCAAAAAATGTTAGATGAGAAGCATCTCATACCTCATCAATATCTGTTGTTCTTACACATCCTTGAATATTGTACACTCTCTTTGATCATGATGGATGCTCTTTACCCATCAAATATGGTACTAACGGTTGCATTCAGGCAGTATTAAAAAGTGTCGTAGGATCTTCACTACTCTTTACAATTAATGATGCTGGATCAGACCAAACATGTTTTCTCTCAGGAGGAGTATTGGTTCATTCCCAAAATTCTTGCCATGCTTTTCTTATATCTACTGATTTCATGTGGTGCATAATATCTTTAAAGACAACATTTACTCATCAGTTCCAAATTGTTGAAAGTAATTTCATAAATTAATTCTCCATACTCACCTATCTGACATTATATAGAGCTGAGGTTGCTCAGCATGTTCAACAAACACATCAAGAATATTAAACTCATCAAATGCAAATCTAATAGTAAAGAAATACTGTAATGAGTAATTATGTGTAAATGCTGTATTTGTTTTATGTGGAGTAGAACGGAAAACCGTAAACGTTTGATTGTCTTGATCAAATAAGTAAACGTGTCTAAAATCTTGGTGAGCATATATACTTACATTACTACTGAAAGCTGTCACCGCATCTCATCCATTAAGTGGAACTTTACGATGTTCTAGATAGATTGTTGAGTTTGGTGGTCTCCAAAATTGATATAATGCCCTATCTGCTCTTGACCAAGCTAGAAATGATCAATCAACAGCAAATGATGAAAATCACTCAGATGCAAAAGCTAAATCTTCAGTATCAGCAAATACATAGTTTGTTCAAGCTCAAAAATTCACCTGCGATCATGCTCTATTTCCATATCTTGTTATAAAGATATTTCATGAATTTAACACTGGATCATCTGATAACGTATACATATTTGAGCTACCAAATCTATCAATACCTACTATATTTGATGGAAATCTTCAATCATCATTATTAACTGGCTGAAATTGCTGATTTTGAATATTAAAAAATCCCGCTGATGTAGCACAGTACAGTCATGTTCTTAACAAATTAAATCAACAAGCATCGATTGTTTGATCTACTCAAGCACTTATCAGTACTCATCTTTGTTCATTATTAATAGCCTCCAAAAGCACTCATTGTTCTCATGCAACACTTAATGTTCTATTAAAAAAAACTTGCATTGGCCTTCAAAGAATATTTCTATCAGCTTGTCCAAACTGATAGATTGGATCACTAAAAAAGGAATCATTATTTGCCGTAACAATATTAAATCATTCTAAAAATTTTTCTTCCAACAGTCTTCTGTAATTATTAACATCATCTACCCATTTACCATGCTCTGTCAGTAAGTCAAGTTTTTGAATAATCTCATTATATTTAATAATTTTTTGATCTGAACTTGCTGCAATGGTATCAAAAATACTAATATCTCTTTGAATATCTTGAATACTTATATCAATAACAGTATTTCACTGCTCAACAACAAAGGTCTTATTAGTAGCATTATAAAAAGAGTTTATAAGTCAATAGAAAAGGAAAATACATACAATACCTATGAGTCCAAATAATACAGTTGATTGAAATTGTTCTTTTCATCATAACTTAGTTATTAGAAACTTTATCGGTCAATCTAATTGAGATTTAATTTTTTGTTGTGTACGAGACACAGCAGAATCAATCTCTATCATACTTGCATAACGGATATCGCCTTCATCTACTCTTGTTGCAATAACATCGATAAAAGTTCCCAAAAAAGAACGTGATTCTGCCTCAGCATTAGCAACAATTGTCAAGACATCGTCCTTATCAACATATGTTTCTAAATCAAATCAACAAGTTACTAAATTATCATGTATTTTTACTTCTCATTCAACGAGCTCAGAAAATTGATCAACAGTATGTGCGTCATGGGGTTTGTTCGTCAACATATACTGTAATTTTCATTGTCTGATAATAATAAGTCATGCATTTCAAATAAACGATGCTAGATAATCGTTATCAACAAGTATTTGTAACGATCAGTGAATTGGAAAACGTGCTCAGTCAGACATTTTCTCTGTAAAAACCTGTATTTTAAGGTTACATTCTTTGAGTCATGCCTCAAAGAGCTTTTTTGCCTCATTAAATCACATATCATCTCATGACAACCCATCAACTAAATCAGTCAAAAAATCCATAAAAATACTTTGTTGATATTCAAGCATATGAGTTGATTCAAATGCAAGCATAGCATTGATTACTATAGTATTTTTAATTATTTTATGAAATTGCAAGACTTGCTCTTCTGGAGCAAGAAGTAAACTAGTATGATTGATATGCATCACGTCTGGATAAGAATGAATAATAAAAAAACAACTATAACTAAATTAGCTATTTATTGCGTTTTTGCAAGTGATATACAAAAGTTTTTTATACTAAACCACCAATATCTAACAATACTAAACATCACCAAAAATTTTTTTATATTTTTTTTAGGCTGTTGTATAATTCTCCAAGGTGTCTCTAATACTCTTGCTCTAACCACCCACTGTGGTGCTCTTTTTTCAAATCATGATATATAATCTATTGTTCATCAAGCATTAATAACCAAAATATTATATTTTTGAATGAAAGCTTTATTCTTTTCAATTCGAAGCTCTTGTGCTGGTGTTCAAAGACACATCAACAATACACGATACTCAGGATTATTTTCTAATGATTTAGCATACTCATCAAATGAGAACTGACTAGTCATTCTATCTTGATAAGATGTCTGATAGACAAAATCAAGACTATGCCCAAACATTTTACTAAAAGAATGTTTGACATGATCAATATAAGATACAGGTTTTCCAATACGCTCATCATATAGTGTAAATAAACTAATATGTACAGACTCTGAATGCTGTAATAACTGATGCAAAAACCATGGATTAAAATCCGAACCATTGAGATTATGAGGGATCGTTTTATTTTTCCTTCCAACCGCTCACCAACGATAAAACAGCTGTAATGCTATTCAATCTGCTAAAAGTATATCAGCACTATACAATGCTTTTTTGTAAGACCTCTGTCGCTCATAGAGTTGTGGTTCAAGTAGTCTTCATTTCATCACATTCGCAAAATACAAAAAACTCACAACACATCGACCTTGTCTTTGGTATCTCTTTATAATATACTCAAAAGCCTCTTCTCTCGTACCTAAATAGAGTTTTTCAAAAAGTGACATAATTCTCTATACACAATAAAAAACTGAAAATACTATACTGATTCAGAAGAGTGTATCAATAAGAACAAAAAAAGTCTTCCATACGTGGAAGACTTTTTTATCGGTAAGGTCTAAAATCTATGAAGCAGTCGCCTTGTTTTCTTCTTTATTCTTTTTGTTTTCTTCTTTATTTTCTTCTTCTGTATCTTCACGCATTGCCTTAATACTTAATCAAATTTTTCTATTTTGTGGCTCTAAAAGAATTATTTTAGCTTGAATAACCTGTCATATTTTAAGTGCCTGAGAAGGATTGTCTACTCATGCTTCAGTAATCTCACTCAAATGAACAAGACCATTGATGTCATCATAGACTCTAATAAATACTCAATATGGTACATATCTAACAACTTCACCTTCAATAATATCCCCAACAGTGTAGTTTTGCGGAATAATAGTCCATGGATCTGGTTTAAGTTTTTTTGAAGACAATGAGATCTTACCATCATCTAATCAAATTACTTTCACCTTCATTGGTTCTCATAATCAACCAAGATGATCAATATTTGAAACATGACCATAGGTAATTTCTGAAATATGAACAAGTCACTCAATACCTCATCCAATTGTTACAAAGAATCAGTAGCTTGATATACCACTTATGACACCATCATATTCATTTCATACGGCAATTGTTTCCATAATTTTTTGTCTTTCTTCCCTCAACGCTTCTCTTTCAGAAAGAATCATTCTTTTACCATCTTCATCAAAGTTAATTATTCTTACAACAAACTCTTTTCAAAGCAGCTCCAATAATGCTTCAAAAATCTTTTCTTGATCACCATCTTCTACTCTAGGATAGTGAATTGGAGCAAGTTGAGACAAGGGAATAAATCACTTTATTCCATGCATATCTACTAACAATCATCAAAGATTTGCTTCAGTAGGAATAACTGTAAGAATTTCATCAGCATCCTTTTTTGCCAAAAGATCATCTAAAATATCTTTTTGTTTCAACTTAGAAATAGAAATAACATAATATCACTCATCTGACATAATATCTCATCACAATATTTCTGCTTCTAAAGGTTGTCCAATTGCAAGATCATATCCGTTTCTTTCTAGATCTTTTACTTCTTTTGCAAGTATCATTCAAGTAAATGCTCAATCTCAACAATCTACTAATACTCAATAATCTCATCTTCTTATTACCACTCCACTAATTATTTGACCGCCTTTAATAGACGGTATTACTACTTCACCAGTCTGTAACTGATTCAGTAGGTTATGTTGTGCTACCATTATTAAATAAAATGTAAATAAATAAAAAAATATAACCTTAGAAAACTCTACGGCTATGCCTTAAGTTTGAGTTTTTTAGTTACGAAAGCAAATTTTTCTAACTCATTACTCTTAAGATAATTCAGAAACTTTTTTCTTCTAGCAACTTTCTTTAAGAGACTTCTCTTTGCATCAACATCTTTGGAATGTGATCTAAGATGATCTTGTAATTGAGTAACTTCAAAAGTCAATATCGCAATCTGTACTTCAGGAGATCAGTTATCATTATCGTGTCTCTTGAAAGGCGCAATAAATGCTAATAGTGCTTCATTCATAATACGTTACATTAATAAATAAAATAAATAAAATACGTCATGCCAGGATATACAAGTATGAATGCCTGCATATACACAACAAACTTATGATAAATATCACAGTATAGAAATATATAAGAAAGTGATAGATGAATGCAAGAGAGAAAAAACTAGTTTACTGGCACTCCCTACACCAAAGAAAAATATTTGATCAAATCACTTGCAAAAAATAAAACTATTCGAAACATCAATATCATAGCTGGGAAAAATGGAACCATCTCAGTTGTCGATCAAAACAGCTTTCTCACATAATAATAACAAATACCTAGAACACTTGATCAAATAATATATAAAAATAAGACTTGTAATCATACTAAGAGGTCCCGCACTTCAAACTGAACAATAATAAATGGGGTAAATAATCATATCGACAATGAAAGCAGAACATCTCATAAGCCAAATCATTCTGTCACCTCTCCTGTTTTTTTGGTAGCATAATATTTTGCAATGATATAAATGCTATAAAAAATTCATCATAAAAGAACTGCTCATCATATTCAAGAGAGCAACGTTTCGCTACCTAGCATATACAAATAAATGAGTTGTACACAAAGTAAAATAATCCAAGCATACACATTAAGCTCATAGTAAAAATAATCAGCGATTAATAGAACAATGAGTAACCAACTTGTTAAAAGCCAAAATATTAACTGTGGTATTAAAATGACTCATTGAGTAACTCGATCAGATCATACTATCATCCAGGTAATTCATACAAATAAGGCACCAATAAGGCATTCAATTACTATATACCATGACGGTATCTCTTGCTTACAACGAATACAACGTCCTCATTGCAGTAACCATCATAAAACAGGTATTAACTGCCACCAAGTAAGAGTTTGTCAATTACATCAAGGACAATAAGATCTTCCTCCAAATACACGTTTCCATGCTCACCATGAAAATCATCATGTTCCTCTTTCGATAATTACTCACGAAAATGATCATAAAGTTGCTCCCAAAAAGAAAACAAGTACGTAAAATATAATGGTCATATATATCTATAACGACTAAAGCTAAAAAGTTAACGAAGGAGTAGCTTTCTTAGCATAAGGGATAAGTAAGCAATGTACACACATATTTCAAAATTTCATACCTTGTTTTTGTATTTTTTTACTCACGCTGTAACTGTGCACTCATCTGTGGAATCATCTCTTTTTTTCTTGAAATTCTTGATCATAAATCTGCAAGTTGATTATCAGTAGTTACTCCAAATACTTCTGCTAAAAGCGCTGCTTCATCGTCTGAAAGCACCAAGGTAGTATTGGTAGATTGAAAAATATCAACAATACTCACAAATATATAATCCAATCAAGTAGTCTCTTGACGATGACGCATTGCAGCAAGCAAATCTTCTTTTTGGTCAAGTGCAAACGATGGATTTGTTGTTTCTATCACTCACCACGCAAACGTTTTAGCTCATGCTGTAAATTCTTTATAATCCATTGTAATAATCTCATCAGGATTCATCCCTGAGAGGTCTGACTTTGCATCAAACATCTGCTGTGCAAACACGTTCATATCATCTATCTCTGCTTGTTGTGCTAGGAAATCAGCAGCAGCACGATCACGATCTGTTGTCGTTGGTGATGTAAACAATAATGTATCAGAGATAATCGCTGCAAGCATCAGTCACGCTATATGCTTTGGTGGGGTCCATCACTGCTCTTGCATATACTCTAGCAAAATTGTCGCAGTACATCACACCACATCACAACGCATCATCACTGGTCCTGTAGTTTCAAATCAAGCAATCTTGTGATGATCAAACACTGCAAGAATATCCAACTGATCTCTCTGTGAAATACTTTGTCACGCCTCATTATGATCGACAAGTACTATCTGCGTTCATGCAGGAAGTGTTTCTATGTATGGTGGCAATGAAACAGCAAATTTCGAAAAAATAAATGCCGTTTCTGCATTTGGTGTTCATAGTGCAACTGGAGTAGCAGGTTGTCACATATCTTGTAAAAACGATGCATAGGCTACTGCAGAACAGTATGAATCTGTATCAGGATTTTGATGTCAAAAAACGTATATCATTATGTTGTAGTCAGCAAATAAAAGATGCCTATAACTTACTCAATGATGATTGATTTTCAAGGATAGTTCTCTATTATAGGAATGTTTATCACTCTGTTCCATGTGCTCATGAATGTTGAAATTCTGTATGATAACCCCAATGAATCACTGTTAGAAAGAATACTAAAAATTAGAAATATTACCGATAATCATGACGATTTTTTAGATCCATCATTTAAAACGTATCGACAAGATTTTGGAGTATTTTCTGCTGTACAGACTGCTCATCACAGAATTGCACAGGCAATACAAAACAACGAAAACATTATGATTTTTTGAGATTATGATGTTGATGGAATTATGTCTTCGTATATTATGTATAGTTTTTTGCGTAAATATATTGGTTACCACAATATTTCTATCAGACTTCCCCATAGAGTAAAAGACTGATACGGTATCAAAACATATCACATCGATGAGATAAAAGCATGCAACTGTACACTTATTATTACCGTAGATAACTGAATCACGTCTGTCAAAGAAATTAACTACGCGCAACAATGTGGTATTGACTGCATAGTAACAGATCATCATATGCCACTAGACACACTACCAGTCTGTACTGCACTTGTCAATCCACAATGTTTTTCATGACTCCGTTTCAAAGAGCTCTGCGGAGCAACTGTCGCGCTCAAAGTTGCACTCAGTTTTGCGGAATTTCATGGTGTTTCAACCGATACAAAAAAAATGATGTTTAACGAATTTCTTCCATTTGCAGCGATAGCAACTGTTGCAGACTGTATGCCTCTTATTGACGAAAATAGACTACTTGTCAAAAAGTGACTTGAAAGAATCAACAACCATAGAGAAAAACTTCCCCAATGACTTCGTCACTTCCTCGATCATCTCAACATCAAAAGGATGGATACGTACCATATTTGATTTATGATCTGACCAAGACTCAATGCAACGTGAAGAATGGGTGATGCACTTGATGGTCTCAAAAGTTTTCTCCTCAATGATGAAGAAAAAATAATCCAACAGTTCGAAAAAATGGAACAACTCAATACTGACAGAAAACAACTTCAAGAGAGTATGATGGAAATCGTCAAGCAGCAACTCAATGAAGAAGATAAAATTATTATTGCAGCTGATTCATCATTTCATGAGTGAATTGTTGGTATTATAGCATGAAGAATTACAGAAAAATATAATAAACCGTCACTCATTGTTTCGATCGATCACGAAAAATGAACAGCGACAGGAAGTCTTAGATGACCATCGTATTTTAATATTGTTGCAATGCTAAAAAGTGCTGATCAATATCTAGAAAGATATGGAGGACATGAACAAGCATGATGAATGACTGTCTCACTAAAACATATTGATACTGTCTTTCAACACTTCAAAACCTATGCACAAGAAGTAATTCCACAAGACCCACCTGAAAAAGTACTCAATGTCGATACGTTACTGTATGAACACGAACTCAAAGCTTCTCTTTTACAATCAATTGCAAAATTATGACCATTTGGCGAATGAAATAATGAGCCTGTAGTCTTGATAGAAGAAGTTATCATTATTCGTACTGAAGTCATCGGGAAAACCGGACAATGACATCTCAAGTTATTTTGAAAAAAATGATCAACGCAATTCGTTATTATGCAGTGGTGAAAATGAGATAGCGTAGATGATATACCAATCCAAGAAGCAATATCAGTCATAGGAAAAATTAAAAAAGACACGTATAACTGATGATTCTATATAGACGGAAAAAAACTTTTGTGGTAAAATATCGAGCTATATACGTAATTTTCTTGCAAGGGCAGTCAAAAATGATTGATGAAAGCTAGTAATATATGGTATATTATTTTCTTGCAAGACTACTACAAGCTCTTTATAATGTTCTCACTCTTCTGGCAACAACGTAAAAAGCTCAAATTTTTTCTTCTCTACAGAATACACAAGAGCTAGATGTTTAAATGTTTGTGTTTTTGGATCTTCTTCCATAAAAAATCATTCTAATTGATGAAAAGCAATCATTCTATCTCCAAGAGAAAATCATTCTTTTTCAAGCTGTAGTTCGACTATTTCTGGTTGATTATTGAGTATCCACCAAATGTATCATCAAGATAATAAAACTATCAATCATGCATTGAGTATATCATATCATGATCAAATTGATCATACACCAAACAGATTATATCAAGGAAAAAAAAGAGAAAGAGAAACAAGCACTACTACAAAAGAGCCAAATCAAATCCATCGTCGAGTTGTTCTCTCAAAGTATTCAGCATTATAAAGTTTTCGACTCATGAGGTTAGAAAAAATAAAATAGAGTTACTTGAGTATATATTTCTATTATAGAACTTGTATAAGATTATACTTATAATACTCAATAAACTAGAATACATCAAAAAGATATCTACTCGATTAATCTACTACGAAGAGGGAAAGCACAAGATGTTTCAAGAACATGTCCAATACGAAACATTGTCGCTTCATCTCGTTTTTTGGTCATAATTTGGAATCATATTGGTAAGTCTACTCCTGATCTTTTCAGAAATCATACTGGTATTGACATTGCTGGAGCTTGGACAAGATTTGCAAGGACTGTATATTTATCTAGCATATACATTGCAACTGGATCATCATTATACGATCAAAGTTTCCAAGCTGGACTTGTAGCAGTTGGTCAGATAATAGCATCATATCTGCTAAAAATTTTATTAGTTTTCTCAATAAGCATATTTCTCACTGCACATGCCTTGTTATAATATGCATCATGATATCACGCACTCAACACATATGCTCAAGTTAAAATCCTCCTTTTGACCTCTTTTCACAATCATGCAGATCTTACTGCTGCATAATAATCAAATATAGTTTCATACTTATCTGTCTCTTTCTGCATTCAGTATCTTACTCCGTCAAATCTTGAAAGATTTGTTGAAACTTCTCCGGCCACTAAAATATAATACACTGCAATTGCATAATCAATATCAGGAAAATCTATAAAATCTACTTTTCATCATAAATCTTCGATCTTTTTTACAAGTTCTTCAATGCTTGTGTGATAGTCTTCATCTAATCACTCACCAAAAAACTGTTGAGGTAGTGCAAAATTCATTCATTGTAACGTTGTTGCTTGTAGACTGGTTTCTCGTCATTGTGTATTATTTGATTCCGGCTGCGTTGTAGGATCATACTTGTCTTGTCCACTCATAATTTGGGTCAATATCATTCAATCTTCAACTGTCTTGGAAAATACTCCTATATGATCAAATGACGATGCCATAGCCTGTATTCAATATCTTGAAATACGTCCATACGTTGGTTTGATTCAGACGACTCCACACATCGAAGCAGGCAGTCTAATACTTCATCCTGTATCTGTTCATAAGGCTGCAATACATAAATCGTTTGCAACTGCTGCTGCACTTCATGATGATGATCATCATGGAATTCTCGTATGATCATAAGGATTTTTTGTAGGTCCAAACGATGATGATTCTCATGTGGTTCACATTGCAAACTCATCCATATTTAATTTTCAAACAAATGTAGCACCAGCATCTTGAAGTTTTTTGATAACTGTAGCAGAGTATGGTGATTTATATCATTGTAAAATGCTTGATGCACAACTCATTGTCGTACCAGCAATATGAAAATTGTCTTTTATTCAAAGTGCAGCTCACGCGAGTAATTTTTGAGTATATGAAGAAAGATTTTCTTCAGTATATGTATCACTATGATACAAAAAACTGTTGGTAGTGTCTTGTGCACTAGATTGTAGATAGTCTTGAAATTGTTTAAAGGCGTATCATTGTCCTTTTTGGACACGATCTACATATGTTGTTAGCGTCAATCACATAAGTTAGTTCTTTGGAAAGCAAAATCTTGCTACCCTCTCACTAATGATTCAAAATAGAAAAGTAAATCATCTATTTCTTCATCATAAAAAAGTTCAGGATCAAATGATCATTGTTCATCAGCTTGTTCTCATCCTCATCATACCAAGAGATCATCAAAGTCTGATGTATCACTTTCTTCTCAGACTTCTTGACTCTCTGATCAATCATCAAGTACTGGTCACTGTGGTGCTTCAAATCAAGGTAAAACTGGAACAACAGCAACCTGCTCTTCATGTTGAGATTGCGATGATAATCTTCAACATCATACAAGAAGCAATACGCTCAATATGACCATAGAGACTGTTAAAAACTTTTTCATTTGTAGAAGGTAATAAAGTAAAGATACTATAGAGGTATAAAAAGATTTTGCAATATAAAGTTACAATTTACTTACTCGTTTATCATACAACATCATGAACAACTTGGTAAATAATCAATAAGAACAACATCAACACTAAAATGGCAATAAACACCGATATAACTAAATTTTTTCACTTTTTTACTTGTTCATCATCTCCATTTGCTGTAATCATCAGATATCATGCATAAATCATTACTATAATCATGAAAATTCATAAAATCAATCATAATCACTTACTAAATTCTACGATGAGTGCAATTGCATCATTTCTAAAAGTTGTTTGCAATGTTATAAAGTAAATATAATCTATCACTTTAATAAACACTAAAGCAAGTAATACATTAATTATTCACTGTTTTGCAGCTTTCTGTTTCTCTTCTGCATCGAAAGCTGTCATCATTTGATAACCATAGTAAATAATAAATACTAACGCTGCAAAAAATCAAATTCATTTAAGTATTCCAAGCATCACTAAAAGAATATTTTGTTCTCATTTTTCTAAAATTGAGTCACCATCAGATCAACTTAATCAAGAAAATCATCAAAAATCTAATCAACTTCATAATAATCGAAGTGCTAGATACAAAATCACAGCTCAGACTATCAAATATAATAAATTTCTCAGTCATTTATTTAAATTATCTGGATTACTTCCATAGAACATAAGATATGCTCACGCCCAAACAAACATAATGATTAATAATCATATTGCTAACATTCTAAGCATTTCCCATAATCTTCCTCATCATATATCATAATCTGGCCAAAAAATTCTTCTAACATTTTCAATAAAACTATTAGTATCTGATACTCAATCTATCATAAATGCAGACTCATCACCATATCAACCTGGTCTAGTTAATGGTCATCAAAAATCATAAAGATATACTGATGCAGAAGATATAAACGGGGATGAAAAAAGAAGCATACATGCGATGATACCTCACATAAAAAGACGCTTTAACAAATGCAAATATATTTTTGATCATTGTAAAATAGCATCAAATAGCTTATAAAACTGCTTTATTCACTGTTTCATACATAATCAATAAAAAGTAAAACTATCTGACAAAAATCTCTCAATATATTGCCAAGACAATTCTTAGTAAGAAGTAGAATCATGAAATCAAAAGCACTCATAATACTACTGCAATCATTTGTTTTTTTACCTGAGCTGCCTGATCAGCACTCAATGGACTAAACATCAGTCTTAATCAACTCCACATAATAAATATCGTTGCAAACATTAATCATAAAAATGCAACTCGCTGTAAATATATTCATAAATTCTGCCTGACACTATCCATTGTATTACTAAACTTTAAAAACTCTCACATAAACATTCACTGCTGCACATTCACTTCGTCTAATTGTGTCTCAATGATATCAGATGTATTATTATCAACTAAATCCTTGAGTACATGAATAGGCTTTGCATCTTGATAACAACTCCACAATCATCACGGACAATCAATAATATCTTGTGCAAAACCATCTAATCAGACAAATAACAAACCTGTTAATAGTCATAATATAATCGAAATAATTACTCATCAAAGTATTTTCATAAACAATAATAATGTTAAGAGATAATAAATTAAAGGGACAACACATTCTATGAGATAGTCAACTTACATACATGCATTAATTGCCCTATAAGTGCTCTTTCTAGTATGTATTTTATGGAGAAACTATACATACATATATTGTAGTGAGAATTATGAGAAAATGCGAAAAAAGAGAGACTACGCTCTCTTTTTTTATTGACAAAATTCAATTTATACTATATAGTAAAACTAGAAAAGTAAAAACAACAAGTATATATATTTATGCGTCTAATACTTCACCTTCCTCATCATTTTCTATGACTGAAGATCAAGGATTCTCAGTAGCAGCATCTGAATTCCATGCTCATCAGTATTTTTTGTATAAACCATTTAATGTTTCTTCAATTTTTTTCATTAACGCTTCAATATCTTCTTTCTTTGCTTGATCATCATCTTTGAGTTTTTTTCACTCATCCACAAATCATTGCAAAGTTTTTTTATCTTCATCTTCTAAAGCCATAGCTTCTTTCTTTTCTTCAGCTTCTGTTAAGAATTTTTCAGTTTGATAAATCATTGCATCAAGTCTATTTTTTACTTCGATAAGCTCTTTCTTTTTCTTGTCTTCTTCTGCAAATTTTTGTGCTTCTTGTTGAGCTTTTTCAATTTCTTCTTCACTCAAACCAGTAGCTCATTGGATGGTCACTTTCTGCTCTTTACCTGTTGATTTTTCCTTAGCTGAAACATTCAAAATACCATTTGCATCAATGTCAAATGTTACTTCAATTTGTGGTTCTCATCTTCTCATTGACGGGATACCTTCCAAATTAAACTGTCATAATGCTTTATTATCTACTGCCATTGGTCTCTCTCATTGTAACACATGAATAGTAACTGCTGGCTGATTATCTACTGCAGTAGTATACGTCTTGTTTTTCTTGGCTGGAATAGTTGTGTTTCTAGGAATTACAACATCTACAAGCTTTCATTCAACTTCCACTCATAAACTTAATGGAGTCACATCTAACAGCAAAATATCTTGAACATCTCACTGAATAATTCATCATTGAATCGCAGCTCAAAGTGCAACTGCTTCATCAGGATTCACAGTCGCTTTAGGTTCCTTTCCAAATAACTCAGCAACTACTTTTCTTACTAGAGGCACTCTAGTTGATCATCATACTAAAATAACTTCATCAATATCACTAGGAGATAGTTTAGCATCTTTAAGCGCATCTTGCACAGGTTTTTTTGTTCTCTCTACAAGTGATCAAATCATTTTTTCAAACTGCGATCTCGATAAAGTTTCTTGGATATTTCTAGGTTGTCAATCATCTCACATAGTTATAAAAGGAATAGTTATTTCCACACTATCTGCTTGAGAAAGTTGCTTTTTAGCATTTTCTGACTCTTCTTTAAGTCTTTGTAATGCCATTGCATTTCAACTTAAATCTATTCATTCTTTTGCTTTAAATCATGCAATCAACCAATCAATAAGTACTTTATCCAAATCTGCTCATCATAAATGAGTATCTCATGATGTTGATAAGACCTGAAATGTTCACTCAGAACCTATTTCCAGAATAGTAATATCAAAAGTACCTCATCAAAGATCAAAAACTGCTACTTTTTCATCTTTATTTTTTCAGGTTCAATATGCTAATGCTGCCGCTGTTGGTTCATTGATAATTCTTTCAACTTTGAATCATGCAATTTCTCATGCTACTTTTGTAGCGTTTCTTTGTGAGTCATTGAAGTATGCTGGAACAGTAATCACAGCTCATGTCACTGACTGTCAGAGAAATTTTTCTGCATCTGCTTTGATCTTTTGTAGTACAAATGCAGCTATTTGTTCAGGTTTATACTCTTTTCAATCTACAGCAATCAAGACTCATCAATCTGCTCATTTCTTGAGATCATATGGAGAATTCTTGATTTCTTCTTGGACCTCAGACCATTTTCTTCAAATAAATCTCTTTGCCTCAAAAACAACATTTTTCGGTTCTAACACCGCTTTTCTTTTTGCCAAAGTACCAACTAATAAATCTTCACCTTTTATATAGGCTATAGAAGGTGTTGTTCTTTCTCACTCTGCATTTGCAATAACTTCTGCTTTATCACCAAGCATGTATGCAAAGCATGAATTAGTTGTTCATAAGTCTATTCAAATAATTTTTGACATTCGTATAATTATTATAAAATTAAAATAGCACCTAGAGTATAATGATGCTATACAATTTTGCAAGACTTTTTTAGCACATTTTTTGTTTAGGTGCTATCAAATATTTTCTGATTGTTTTTTACTTTCTTTTGCCACATAAATCATACTTCATAAAAGATTTTTATCGTTGTAGTCGACAGTAATAGTTGTATGAGGATATGGAATAGTAATTTTTTCATTTCTTAATGCTTGAATAATAGCTTGATAAACTTGAGATTTTGCAGAATTAATCAATAATCATCATTTAGGATCCATATAAAAATACACTAACATTTCTACCCCATTTTCTCAAAAATTTACAGAGAGTACTCTCGTACTATCTTTTTCTTGCACAAATGATACACTATTGACCGCTTGTTTGATTACTTCAGATGCATGTGATAAGTCGGAATTATAGTGAATAGTAAACGATAAATCTAATCTAACAATTTCTTCTGAGTCATATGTTCTTACTGGTTTCGTTACTAGTGATAAATTCGGAATAATAATTTTTCTTAAATCAAATCATCTCACTACAGTATATCTGATAGTTATTTCTTCGATTCTACCAAAATACTCATTGTGATCATCATCTATCACAATCACATCTCATAGCTTAAATTCTTTATTTGTAAGTACTAAAATTCAAGATAATAAGTTCCCAAGAATCTCTTTAAAAGCAAATCATATTCAAAATGAAATTCATCACATTATCCATCAAAAATCAACTCACAATATCGTAAATCAGATGAGTATTGATAAGACTAATAAAGTATAAAATATAATTTCTCATACTAATCAAGAAATTTTTGCTGTATATTCATCATCAACAATACTATTTGATTTCAGTCTTCCAGTCACAAATTTTGCAAAAAGTTTTGATAAAACAATAAGTAATGCAACAATAGCCATTGCTATTAACAACTTTACAAAAAATAACCATATACTCTCCCATGACCATATTCATCATATAAGTGAATCTGATCATGCAGATTGCGTTGAAGATGCTATATCTTGATTTTCCATGAATAGATAAAAAATAAACTATATAGAGTGTATTGATTTCAACTAAGTTTTGCAAAAAATACAAAAGAGCATTAGAGTAATTCATTGACTAATGATAATTTTATCTCATTGGATGTTACACCACTCATTCATTGAAGCAGTGTCTGCATATATTTCGATAATGTGGACTGTACAATTGGTGGTGCTCAAAAATCATCACGCCTGTATCCTTGATTTCACCTATCCTCAACACGTAATCATATTGGATCAATTTCTAAGTGATTATTATTATAAAAAGAAAGTTGTAAGAGTTTATTGAGTTGATCTGATGCATCAGCTGTATTATTTGCTTCCAAATACTTAGCCATAACTTTTAATCAATCTTCTCAAAGTGACTTTCAAAAATACATTTTTCGCTTCTTCAGTAACATTCTCAAGAGTTCAATTTTGGTTGCTTTATCAGCACTATTCATGATTGAAGATATATTAGTAATAGAGCTACTAAAATTCTGCCACATTTCTCATGATTGATTGGCTTGAAAATAACGTCCTCTATAATTCATCAAGTACGACTCAAATGTTCATGGATCAAGGTTAAAAATTCAATTATAAAATGGATTCTGACCTGTTCACATTTCAGTTCATCTTGTATCTTTATAATCTCTATACTCATTAAATAAGATACGATTCCCAAAATACTCACCCACATAATCATTTTCTGCAATTCAGCTAATCAAATGATCGGACTTATAATTAAATGCATCCATAATAACTGATCAATTTGTTCACCACCAATCTTCAACAACTTTCACAACCTTATTTGCTAATCAATCTTGATTAAAGTTTTGAATATTGATTTTATCTCTTCATGGATATACTGGATCAGTCGGATTCCAGGCTCAACCTGTTCTTTCATTAATTGTTTCATAGAGTCACTTTCTAAATCAAGCTTTTTTTGCAATATAATCCACCACTCACACTGATTTAGTAATAGCACCAGGATCATCTACAAACATACCAATTGGAATACCACGTCTTCTACAAATTCATTTAAATTTATCCATATAATCTTTACTAAATTGCTTGGTATATCACGTTGTTATTGCAATCATAATCGTCTGATAAAACAACTTATAATGTTCTTCAGTATCAACCTTTTCTTCCATTGCAAGGAGTGATCACATAAATACATAAGGCAACATCGTATTTATTCATCATTTCGTAAATGCTGTATAGATATCATATATATTTCATTTTCCTCATACTCAATTTTTTACTCAATCTATCTCGTCAACTTTTCATCGTTTATCTGTAAGTTCTTCTATAGCTCTTCAAAATCTTGATCAAAAGAGAGGATGATCCGTAGTATTAGTAAATATATATCTCAACTCTAGCTTTGCTAACCTATCTTGTAATTCATCATTTGGTACTCATCACGATTCTAACTGATCAATAATCTCTTGTTGCTCTTTCAAAAACTGTTGTTTAAACTCTGATCATAAAATTGCTCCAATCCAAGCTCATGTTCATTGATATTTTTTCAACTTTCTTCCATATGGATGTCAAGCATTCTCTACTATATACAATAAGTATCAACATGCTTTAAGTCTATCAGTATTTGAACTAAGACGTTTTTCAAAGATTGTTCTTCTTATAATATCACTTCATATATTAGCATGTGATCATTTACTATCTCCACTTGCATTCACTAAATTTCTCTTGTATTCTTCTATAATACTCATAATTTGAGAGTCGTTTTCTGCTAATGCAGAGTCTTTCATATCTCATATAAACAATATATTATCAAGTGAACTTGGTAATCATTTCAACACTCTGTTATAAAGTTGAATGGATTGTAATTTTTGCTCTTGTTCAAATTTCTGTTTATATGATTCTGGAAATTTTTTGATCATTGCAATAATGCTTGAAATTGATCTAAACTTATCCTTCCAGCTTGTTGATTGTGGTGTTCAAGTTTGTGCTGCTCATGATATTCAGTTAAATTTTCATGATCTTTTAATCTCATCTTCTGTATATGGTGATAATTTTTTATCTTTACAAAAATGAAGAAATGAAGTATAATCCATAACTGTCTCAATCGTCTCTTTTTGAGTTACATTTCAATCTTCATCTGTCTGTGTATCTATACTGGCAGTCAATCTAACAGTATTTGACAACCATTCTACTTTGTAGACTGGAACAGAAAGCTCATATGGTGCCACTTGCGTCGGTAAATGAGCAACATAGGTAACTAGTCACGAAACTGATTGATTATCTTTCATGTATGTTTTGGTCATATCTGCACTAACCTCATTCCATAATCATCATAAATTTCATCATTCAGAACGTTGTGCATACTTCAAAAAGTCAGATTTTGATCATTGTTCCTTATACTTATAGATTGATCATTGAGAATATTTCTTCATCATATCTACTCATTGTTGATTTCTTGGTATTTCATACGTTTGATTTAGAACACCTGATGCATCTTTCTCAGTGTGTCAAATGATTTTAATTTGAAGAGCATAATCAGACACTTCTGAAACCATGATTTTGACCCAGTCACTATTTCATCAAGGCCATGTAGATACAGTATCTTTAAAATACAAAATATCTCATTTTTCTGGTCAATCTTTTCACACACCAACATCTCATGGTAGATTTTTATACTCATTATCAAATACTCATCTTCATTGCAGTTCAATTGAGTTATTTGGTTGTTGGTTTGGGTTGTTTGCTTGTTGGTTTGGGTTGTTTGCTTGTTGGTTTGGGTTGTTTGCTTGTTGGTTTGGATTGTTTGGGTTATTTGGATTGTTTGGGTTATTTGGATTGTTTGGGTTATTTGGATTGTTTGGGTTATTTGGATTGTTTGGGTTATTTGGATTGTTTGGGTTATTTGGATTGTTTG